>NZ_JBFODH010000020.1:0-117121 GCF_040908225.1 Aeromonas sp. R5-3
CCAGCGTTCAATCTGAGCCATGATCAAACTCTTCAATTTAAGTTTGGTTGCCAATTAAGGCGGCTCAATGAATTGCTGAATTAACTGCTGCAACTAAAAGTTGCTTTGGTCACTTCATCAGACATTGAAAATCAAAAATTGTTTTTGATGCTCGATGCTGTGAGTGCCCACACAGATTGCTTGATTCAAATTGTTAAAGAGCGTGGCGCTTGTCGCGCTGAGGTGGCATATAATACCTTCCCCACTTCGAAAGTCAAGCGCTTGTTTTCGCTTTTCTTTCGGCGCTGGCTTCACGAGGAAGCTAGCTCATCAGGTTGGCGTGTTCTGCCGTGCTGGTGAGGGCGCATTATAGGGAGGCGCGTCGCGATGACAAGGGCTTTTTGCAAAAATGCGTTCGTTTGCTGAAAAAGCAGACTAAAGCCCTCTAATCACAGGTTTCCGCCCAGTTTCACGCCGCTTTTTTGCTCAACTCTTCGCTTTGAGCCTGGATATAGTTGACCCAGCTGGTCGCCCGCTGCTGCCAGTTGCCCTGCTGCTGCAGTTCACGGGCCAGCACCAGCGCCTCGGCATACTGCTCCTTATTAAGGTGTGCTTGCACCAGCAGTGCCTTGGCCCTGTTGCCTTGCTCCCCTTTCACCGACTTGATGGCCGCGAGCTGGGTCATGGCGGCATCTGTTTTGCCTTGTTGCAACAGCAGCTCGGCGGCGCGCATGGCCGCCTTGGGATGAGTATGCTCACGGGCGAGCAGTTGCCAGCTGTCGACAGCCTTCGGCCACTCGCGCGCCCCTTCCCACAACTGGGCCAGCAGCTGACGGTTCTCAGCGCTTTGCTTCATCTGTCCCTTCACCATGGCAGCTTCCAGCAGGCGGGCGCCGCGATAGGGCAGTCCCTGCCAGGCATAAAGACGGATCAGCTGGTTGCGGGTGGCGGCATCATCCATCAGCTGACGGTCGATGGCGGTTTGCAGCAGTGCCAGCGCCTGATCGCCGCGCTTGGCGGAGAGGTTGAGCGACACCGCCTGTTGCCACCACTTGCTCTCTTTCGGCTCATGACGGATCAGCTCTTCGGCCTGATCGGCGGCCACTGTGTAGCGCTGCAGCGCGGTGAGAGCGGAGAGGCGGATGATGGCTGCCTGCTTCTGCCAGCTCTTCTTCAACAGCTGTTCACTCTGGCTGGCCGCCTCACCGTACTGCTTGTTGTGGTAATAGAGGCCGGCCAGACGCAGGCGCAAAGCATCATCAGCCTTGATGGCCAACGCGGCCTTGTAGCTGGCGATGGCGCCGGTCCAGTTGGATTGCTGGGCCTGGATGTCGCCGCGCAGCCGCAGCAGTTGCAGCTGTTGCTGCTCGGGCCACTCTTTATAGGCCAGAGCCTGCTCCACGTAACGGCTTGCCTGCGCGGTCTGCTGCAGGTTGGCAGCCAGGGACGCCTGCAGTTGGGCCAGCCAGGCGCGCTCAGCATCGCTATTTGGTTTGAGGCCGGATGCCTTGCTCTGGGCCTGTTGCCACTGGCCGGACTGATAGAGCTTCATCACGGGCTCCAGCTGGCGGGAGAAAAGAGGGCTCACCTCCATCGCCAGACAGGCTTGGCTGACCAGGGCCAGCACACAGATCCAGATCCGCAACATAGTTATGACTCCAGTTTGAATTTGAGCGTGATGACTTGCACCAGCTTGTCGGTGGCGCCGGGTCTCGGCTGATAGCGCCACTTGTTGATCGCCTGAATGGCCGCCCGCTCGAACTGACGCTTCGGCTTGGCCTCGACCACTTCCACATCCTGTACCCGACCGTCGGCATCGACGCTGAAACGTAAGGTCACCGACCCTTCGATGCCGGCCTGCTGGGCCCGATAGGGATAGACTGGCTCGATCCGCTGCAATGGCATCAGCATGTCGCCGGCGCCGATCCCGGCACCTTGCTGCTGGCCATGGAAGTTGCCGCTCGCGACCGGGTTGGGACTGGTCGCAACGCCAGGGGCATAGACCTGCACCGCGCTGAGGCTGGAGACCAGATCCAGGCTCGGCTGCACCGAGGGCAGCGGGGCCGCCGCCGGCATAGGCAGCGGCGTCGAGGCCAGCGCGGCAGGCGGCTCCGGCAAGGGTTCCGGCTCCTGGGGTACCGGGCGCTCACGCACCTGCACCTCGGTCACCTCGTTCTGCATGTTGATGACGATGGATTTCTGCTCGGCGCTCGCCTTCTCCCCTCTGGGCGGCTCCACCAGGGTGGCCATGAACAACAGGATCCCCAGACTGAGGGCAATCCCCAGTCCCAGGCTCATCAGCTTGTATTTCATTTCGGTGCCACCGCCACGGCGATGTTGGCGATGCCCGCCGCCTTGGCCTCATCCATCACCCGCACCACCTTGCCGTGGGGAACCCGCTCGTCGGCCTGGATCACCAGGCTGGCATCGGGCTGTTCCGCCAGCAGGCGGGCGACGCTGGCCTGAACTCGCTCCACGTCGATCTGCTTGCGGTCGAGGAATATCTGCCCTTGGGGACCGATCGCCAGCATGATGCTGGAGGACTTCTGCGCCTTGGCCTGGCTGGCCTGGGGCCTGTGCACCTCGAGCCCGGCTTCGCGCACAAAGGAGGTGGTGACAATAAAGAAGATCAGCATGATGAACACGATATCCAGCATGGGGGTCATGTCGATCTGCACTTCGTCGCGCTGGCGTTTGGATTGCCGTCTCATTGCATTACCTTCTCTTCTCGCAGGCCGTCCCGGGTCTTGGCCAGCGCACGCTTGGCCTGGCTCTCGAGCCGGCTGAGTAACAACACGCCGGAGAGAGCGACCACCATGCCAGCCATGGTGGGGATGGTGGCACGGGAGATCCCGCCCGCCATGCTCTCCGGGTTAAAGCGGTTGGCCGCGGCCAACGCATCGAATACGCCTATCATGCCGGTCACGGTACCCAGCAGCCCCAGCATGGGGCAGAGCACCACCAGGGTGCGGATGAAGATCAGATGACGGTTGAGCTCAAGCTCGGCCTCGGCCAGCCAGCGCCCGCGAATCGCCCGAGCGTGCCAGCTGTGACGCTCGCTGCGGGCCTGCCAGCGGCCGAGCAGCTGGCGCTGCAGCGGGGCAAACCCCAGGTTGAGGTAGAGCAGCCGCTCGATCATCAGAATCCACATCAGCACCAGCAGGGCCAGAATGACCCAGAGCACCGGGCCGCCACGGCCCATGAAGCTCTGCAGCTGTTGCCAGATGTCGAGCATCATGCCGCCCGCTCCATCCCGTCACGGTTGCTTTCGGCCCGCTCGGCCAAAATGCCGGCCACCTGCTGCTCCAGCACGTTGGAGAGCTCGGTGAAGCGGGACTGCAGCAGGCTGTGGGCCAGGATCAGCGGAATGGCCGCGACCAGACCCTGTACCGTGGTGACCAGCGCCATGGAGATGCCGCCCGCCATGATCTTGGGATCGCCGGTGCCGAACTGGGTGATGGCCTGGAAAGTGCCGATCATCCCGGTCACGGTGCCGAGCAGCCCCAGCATGGGGGCAATGGCCGCGATCACCTTGACCATGCCGATGCCGCGCTCCATGCGAGGGGTCTCCTGCAGGATCGCCTCATCGAGACGCAGTTCGAGGGTCTCCATGCTCAGCTCGGGATGCTTGTCCGCCACCGTCAGCACCCGGCCGAGGGCGTTGTCGGCATGATATTCACCGCTCTTGAGCTGGCGACGAACCCGACCCAGTTCACGGGAAAGGCTCCACAGCCGCACCCCGGCGATCCCCAGGCCGATGGCGGCCAGCAGCACTATGATGGCGCCGACCTGGCCGCCCTGCTGGACTTGCTGCCAGAAGGTAGGGGCTTGCGCCAGCATTGCCAGCAGGGTGCCGTGGGAGGGATCCAGCGGCAGCGTTTCTCCTTCCTGGCCTTGATAGGCGGCCGCGGCGGAGAGCACGTTGCCGGGCAGGCCCAGCACCGGGCTCAGGCCTTCGGCAGTGGGTTGCAGGAACCCCTGCTCGCCAAACAGCGCGAAGCTGCCGACCCGGGTCAGTGGCTGCTCGCTGGCCGCCCCCTGGGCATCCAGCACCTTGCCATTGAACTGGGCAACCCGGCCCGACTCGCGGATCTCCTGCAGCAGGGTGGCAGGCAGCAGGGCGAGGGCGACGCGATCCGGTACCTGCTTCTCCTGTGCCATCGCCTTGAGCGGCGCGAGGCGCTCGGGGTACTGACCCTCGACCGCGGATTCACTCAGCAGCTTGACCGCATCGCTGGCCCCCTGGCGGGTGACCGCAAAGATCTCGTTCATGTCGCCGGAGGCCTGCTCCCACTGGGCATTGAGTTCGACCAGCTGCTTCTCATTGGTGGCGAACTGGCTGGCCAGCTCCTTGCTCAGGCGCTGGGCCTCGGCCAGCTTGGCGCGGGCACTGTTCAGCTCCTTGGAGACGGACGCCAGATCCTGCTGTGCCTGCTGTTCACGGACCTGTTCCTGCTGCTGCCAGGCTTCGTCGGCCACGGCGGCAGTGGTGCCCAGAGAGAGGGCGAGGGCGAGGGGGAACCACTTCATGGTGACGCTCATGACTGGGCCTCCTGACCACGGCTGACGGAAAGGGGGACATTCAGCAACTGGGGAACCTTCTTGTCGGCGGCCATCTCCAGCGCCTCGGCGACGGGGGAGAGCCACTGGCTGTCGAGGGGCTGCCACTGCTTGTTCTGCGCGGACCAGCGCCACGCCTGGGAACGATCGGCGGTCATCGCCAACAGGGAGACCCGGCCCACCGCCAGCACGTCGACCCGGCGCGGCGCGCCGTCCAGCACCAGTTCGGCGGCATAACTGTCGAGCCGGCTGCCATATTCCGCTTCGATCTGGTAGGCCTGCAGCAGCTGGCGGAACTTCTCCGCTTCGCTCACGTCAGCCCTGGCCAGAGTGGCTTTCAACTGTTCAACTCGCGCCAGGCGATCTTCCTTGCGCAGCGGAATGTCATTTTGTACCAGCTGCTCCAGATCGGCCTGCATCTGCAGCATCAGCGGGATCAGGCCCTGCCGGGTCTCCTGTACCGCTTCCAGTTGCTGACTCAGCTTGCCCAGCTCATTTTGCTGATCGGCCACCAGAGACTGCATGTAGCGGTTGTAGGCTTCCAGATCGCGCAGTTGCAACTGCGCATTCTGCAGCTCCAGCCTGGCGGCAACGGCCGCATCGGCGGCTTTCTCCACGCGCTGCTGGGAGGCTTTCCCGGCAGCTATGCTGTTTTTCAGTGCCGGCGCGACCAGCTCGTCGGCGCCGGCAGCGAAGTGGACTGACAGTGGCAACAAGGCCAAACCCCAAAACTTGTTCATGATATAAATCTTAACAATGATAACTATTCTCATTGTCTCAGAGTGGAGGGTCAGTGGCAATCAGATGATTTTGTTGGCCTTCGGCTGAAAAAACAGGATAATTTTTAAGCAAGCACGGGAGTCACTGGCGTTGTTCGTCACAACACCAAATTAATAAATAAAAAATATCTTTTCGATCAATGTGATAGAGATCGAAAAAGGAGAAGTTCATGTTCAACGATGCGATCTGGGAACATATCGATCGGTTCACCAAGGCCAAGAAGACCAGCGATATCCAGCAGCAGCTGGAGCGCTTCAGTCACCAGATGGGCTTTGATTACTTTCGTTTGCTGATTATTTTCCCCATCAGCATGCAGAAATCCCATGTGGCGTTGTTCAACAACTGCCCCACCAGCTGGTTCGATGCCTACTCGGAACGGCACTACCTGACCCAGGATCCGGTCGTCTTCCTGGGACTGAAGCAGACCCAGCCCATCTTCTGGAACAAGCTCGACTGCGACTCCCCCTGGCTGCCCAGCGCCAGCCGGGAGGTGATGAACCTGGCCGCCGACTTCGGGGTGAGAAACGGCGTCTCCTTCCCGCTGCACACGCCGCAGGGGGAACACGGCATTCTCTCCTTCATCAGCAAGGAGAAGTCCAATTCCGATCTGATGTTTGAAAACGTTCCCTTGCTGTCGTTCTGCGCCAGCTACATCTTCAACTCGGCGCTGCAGTTGATAAAGAGCAGGCCGGACCTGATGAAGTACCTGACCGAGCTGTCCGATCGGGAGAAGGAGTGCCTGTTCTGGGCCAGCGAGGGCAAGACCTCCTGGGAGATCGCCACCATCCTCGGCATCAGCGAGCGGACCGTGAACTTCCACCTCAATCAGGTCACCAACAAGACCGACTCGAAGAACCGCAACCAGGCGATCGCCAAGAGCATCTCCAGCGGCATCATAGTGCCTTCGCTGGACGACGTGACCATCACCAACCTGCGGTTGTCGTGACGCCAGCCCGGCAGCACAGCCAATAAAAAAGAGCCGCAATGCGGCTCTTTTTTCATTTCCGGCGACGGCTTATTCCACCGTGACGGATTTCGCCAGGTTGCGCGGCTGATCCACGTCGGTGCCCTTGATGAGGGCAACATGGTAGGAGAGCAACTGCAGCGGCACGGTATAGACGATCGGCGCGATCACCTCTTCCACGTGGTTCAGGCTCATCACCCGCATGGTCTCGTCGCTCTTGAAGCCGGTATCGGCATCGGCGAACACGTAGAGGATACCGCCACGGGCACGCACCTCTTCCACGTTGGACTTGAGCTTCTCCAGCAGATCGTTGTTCGGCGCCACCACTATGATGGGCATCTCGGCATCGATCAGCGCCAGCGGGCCGTGCTTCAACTCACCGGCGGCATAGGCCTCGGCGTGGATGTAGGAGATCTCTTTCAGCTTGAGTGCCCCTTCCATGGCGATGGGGTACTGGCTGCCGCGACCCAGGAACAGGCTGTGGTGCTTGTCGGCAAACTCTTCGGCCAGGGCCTCGATATCCTTGGCCAGCGCCAGGCTCTCCTTGATGCGCAGCGGCAGGGCCTGCAGCGCCTTGACCAGCTCGGCTTCGGCGGCGGTGCTCAGGTGGCCGCGGCAACGACCGATGGAGGCCACCAGCATCAGCAGACCGGCCAGCTGGGTGGTGAACGCCTTGGTAGAGGCCACTCCAATTTCAGCCCCCGCTCGGGTCATAAAGGCCAGATCCGATTCGCGCACCAGGGAGGAGCCCGGCACGTTGCAGATGGCCAGCGAGCTCATGTAGCCGGACTCCTTGGCCAGGCGCAAGGCGGCCAGGGTATCGGCGGTCTCGCCACTCTGGGAGAGGGTCACCAGCAGGCTGTTGGGGCGCACCACCGACTTGCGATAGCGGAATTCGGAGGCGATCTCCACGTCGCAGGAGACGCCGGCGATCTCTTCGAACCAGTAGCGAGCCACCATGCCGGAGTGATAGGAGGTGCCGCAGGCGACGATCTGCACGTGATCGACCTTGTCGAAGATGGCGCGCGCACCGTTGCCGAACGACTCGACCACCACGTGATCACCACCCAGACGCCCTTCCAGGGTGTTGGTGATGGCCTTGGGTTGCTCGTGGATCTCTTTGAGCATGTAGTGGCGATACTCGCCTTTGTCACCGGCGTCGTGGGAGAGTTCGGACTCCTGCTCTTCACGCACCACGGCCTCGCCGTGGGTATCGAAGATGTGCACGTCGCGACGGGTCACTTCGGCCACGTCACCCTCTTCCAGGAAGATGAAGCGGCGGGTCACGGGCAGCAGCGCCATCTGGTCGGAAGCGATGAAGTTCTCGCCGATGCCGCGGCCGATCACCAGCGGGGAGCCGGAACGGGCCACCACCACGCGGCTGTCGTCACGGCTGTCCATCACCACGGTGCCGTAGGCGCCGCGCAGCTGCTTCACCGCGACCTGCATGGCAGCCAGCAGGCTGGGGGCGGATTTCAGCTCGTGGTGCACCAGGTGGGCGATCACCTCGGTGTCGGTGTCGGAGCTGAACACATAGCCCAGCGCCTTCAACTCTTCCCGCAGCTCTTCATGGTTCTCGATGATGCCGTTGTGCACCACCACGATATGCTCGGAGACGTGAGGGTGGGCATTGCGCTCGGACGGTTCGCCGTGAGTGGCCCAGCGGGTGTGGGCGATGCCGGTACCGCCATGCACGGACTGCTCGTCCAGCGCCTTGGCCAGCTCGGCCACCTTGCCGAGGCGACGCACCCGCTGCAGCGGCTGACTGGCGCTGAACACGGCCACACCGGCCGAGTCGTAGCCGCGATATTCCAGACGGCGCAGACCCTCTACCAGAATTTCAGCCACATCACGTTGGGCGACGGCCCCGACGATGCCACACATACACTTCTCCTTAAGACGCTATTGATTCGGTTGGATAATCATTTGTTCAGGTCAGACTGCCACGGGGGCGCAGATCAGCTGGATCCCCTTGGCCTGAATTCGTTCTCTGGCCGAGATAGCCAGCCCCTCGTCGGTCACCAGGGTATGGATGCTGGACCAGGGCAGTTCGAGATTGGGGATCTTGCGGCCGATCTTCTCCGACTCCACCATGACGATGACCTCCCGCGACACCTCGGCCATCACCCGGGACAGCCCCACCAGCTCATTGAAGGTGGTGGTACCGCGTTCCGGATCGATGCCGTCGGCGCCGATGAACAGCTGGTCGAAGTCATAGGAGCGCAGCACCTGCTCCGCCACCTGACCCTGGAAGGATTCGGAGTGGGGGTCCCATGTGCCTCCCGTCATTAACAGGGTAGGCTCGTTTTCCAGCTCGCGCAGGGCACCGGCCACATTGAGGGAGTTGGTCATCACGATGAGACCGCGCTTGTTGCCGAGCAGCGGGATCATGGCGCTGGTAGTGGTGCCGCTGTCGATGATGACGCGGTTGTGATCGCGGATCCGTTCGGCCGCAGCCTTGGCGATAGCCAGCTTTCGTTTCGAAACTTGCTCTGGATTGCCGTCCACCACCATCTCGCTGGGCAGGGGCACGGCGCCACCGTAACGACGCAGCAACAGGCCACCGGTCTCCAGCACGGCCAGATCTTTGCGAATGGTCACCTCGGAGGTGGAGAAGTGCTTGGCCAGGGCATCGACGCTCACTTCACCCTGCTCCTGCACCAGGCTCACTATGGTGTGACGGCGCTGCTGAGTATTACGTTTGGTCATCTTAAAGTTTCGATTCGAAAGAATGTCGAAATATTAATGCCTTTTCTGGAAAAATCAAACGGCAAATAGGATCCGATATGGTTCGATGCCAGAATGGGGGGCTGATTTGCGACGAGGATGCCATGCAAAAACGAACCATCTGGCTGGTAGAAGATGAAGCCAGCATCGCCGACACCCTGATCTATGCCCTGCAAACCGACGGTTTCGAGGTGGAGTGGTTTTCCCTCGGCCAGCCGTTGCTGGCGCGACTTGCCCAGTCGCGCCCCGACTTCCTGATCCTGGATGTGGGGTTGCCGGACATCAGCGGCTTCGAGCTGTGCAAGGAGGTACGAGCCCGCTGCGACGTCCCCCTGATGTTCCTCACTGCCCGCAGCGAAGAGATAGACCGCCTGATTGGACTGGAGATTGGCGCCGACGACTATGTGGCCAAGCCCTTCTCGCCCCGCGAGGTGTGCGCCAGGGTACGGGTCATCCTGCGCCGCAGCCAGCTAGCCGCCCCCCAGCCGAGCCAGACACTCACCCTGGACGAGGAGCGGGCCCGCATCAGCTTTCACGGCCAGCCGCTGGCGCTCACCCGCTACGAATACCTGCTGCTCAAGACCCTGATGCTGACGCCGGGCCGGGTCTACTCCCGCCAGCAGCTGATGGATCTGGTGTGGAGCGGGGCGGAAGAGAGCCTAGATCGCACCGTCGACACCCACATCAAAACCATCCGCGCCAAGCTGCGAGAGCGGGATCCGGACGCCAACCTGATCCTGACCCACCGCGGATTGGGTTACAGCCTGGAGCAGGCATGAACAGAGGGTTGCCGGGTCACGGTCGGGGGATGACATGAGAATCGGACTGCAACTGCTGTGCGGGCTGGTGCTGATCTTTGCGCTGGCCGCCTGGTTCGTGCTGGAGATCTTCGTCGAGGAGATCAAACCCGGGGTGCGCAGCGCTACCGAAGATACCCTGGTAGACATGGCCCAGATGCTGGCCCCGCTGGCGCTGGATGACCTGCAGGAGGGGAAGATGGCCGACGGCCGGCTGGCCAGCGCCTTCGCCCGCCTCAACCAGAGCCCCATCAACGCCCTCATCGACGGCCACCTCAAGCAGCAGGCGGAGTACCGCATCTATGTGGTCGATCGCTGGGGCAAGGTGGTTTACGACTCGGACGGGGTGGATCTGGGCAAGGACTACTCGCGCTGGAACGACGTCTACCTGACCCTGCGCGGCGAATACGGCGCCCGCAGCACCCGCAGCGATCCCGACGATCCCACCAGCTCGGTGATGCACGTCGCCGCCCCGCTGCGGGAGGGGGACGACATCCTCGGCTCCCTCACCGTCGCCAAACCCAACCGCACCCTGCTGCCCATGATAGAACGCAGCGAGCACCAGCTGCTGCAGGGGGCTGCCCTGCTGCTGTTCATCTCGCTGCTGATCGGCGCCCTGCTGGTGTGGTGGCTCAACCGCGCCATCGGCAAGCTGGTGCACTATGCCGATGCGGTCAGCCAGGGCCAACCCGCCACTCTGCCACGCCTCTACAGCCCGGAGCTGGATCGGCTCGGCCGCTCCCTGGAAACCATGCGCCGCCAGCTGGACGGCAAGGCCTACATCGAAGCCTATGTGCACAGCCTGACCCACGAGCTCAAGAGCCCGCTGGCCGCCATTCGCGGGGCAGGGGAAATACTGACCGAGGCGCCGCCGCTGGACATCGCAAAGCGCTTTATCGGCAACATCAATCTGGAGACGGCCCGCATGCAGCAACTGATCGAGCGGATGCTGCAGCTGGCCAAACTGGAGTCGGGGCAGGGGCTGGACAGACAGGCGGTCGAGCCGGCCAGACTGGGCAGACGGGCGCTCGACGCCCGCCAGATCCTGGCCCAGCGCCGCCAGATCACCCTGCACGCCGAGCTGGGGGAAACCCAGAAACAGAAGTGGGACCCGCTGCTGGTGGAGCAGGCCCTCGGCAACCTACTGGACAACGCTCTCGACTTCTCCCCCGTCGGCAGCACCCTCAGGCTGAGCGGCACCATGGAGGAGGGGGGTTACTGCTTCCGGGTGCGGGATCAGGGACCCGGCATTCCGGCCTACGCCCTGCCGCGCATCTTCGAGCGCTTCTACTCCCTGCCCAGACCCGACAAAGGCAAGAGCAGCGGCCTCGGGCTCAGCTTCGCCATGGAGGTGGCGCGCCAGCACGGCGGCCGGCTGACCCTCACCAACCAGGCTGACGGCGGAGTGCTGGCCGAGCTCTGGTTGCCAGCGGGCTGACACTTCACACTGGGCACATAAAGCGGCGCTATGCTGGTGTTTTCCCAGCGAACTTTATGTGCTCAAGGAGCTCCCATGTCCCGCCTTCTGTTATCCGGCCTGCTCGGCGCAGGCCTGCTGTTTTCGCTGCCGGCCAACGCCGCCACCGGCTGCTTTCTCTATGCCGACGGCAACGGCCAGACCCTCTCCAGCGAAGGGGATTGTTCAAGCCAGTTGCCACCCGCGTCCACCTTCAAGATTCCGCTGGCGCTGATGGGTTATGACAGCGGCTTTCTGGTAGACGAAGAGCACCCGGCGCTGCCCTTCAAACCGGGTTACGACGACTGGCTGCCCGCCTGGCGGGAGACCACCACCCCGCGCCGTTGGGAAACCTACTCGGTGGTCTGGTTCTCCCAGCAGATCACCGAATGGCTGGGGATGGAGCGCTTCCAGCAGTACGTCGACCGTTTTGACTACGGCAACCGGGATCTCTCCGGCAATCCTGGCAAAAACGATGGTCTGACCCAGGCCTGGCTCAGTGCCAGCCTTGCCATCAGCCCACAGGAGCAGGCCCGCTTCCTCGGCAAGATGGTGAGCGGCAAGCTGCCGGTGTCGGCGCAGACCCTGCAGTACACCGCCAACATCCTCAAGGTGAGCGAGATCGACGGCTGGCAGATCCACGGCAAGACCGGCATGGGCTACCCGAAGAAACTGGATGGCAGCCTCAACCGGGAGCAGCAGATCGGCTGGTTCGTCGGCTGGGCCAGCAAGCCGGGCAAGCAGCTCATCTTCGTCCATACCGTGGTGCAGAAACCCGGCAAGCAGTTCGCCTCGCTCAAGGCCAAGGAAGAGGTGCTGGCCGCCCTGCCGGCCAAGCTGAAAACCCTGTGATACCCAGACCGGCGCCAGGCGCCGGTTTTTTTATCCCCCTTCACCCCCGCTTCACACAGCCCCATCTCTGCTTCACCCACGACTGTCACACTCGCGCCATCAACAAGGAGACGTGTCATGGTCAAACAGATATTCAGCCACAAGATCTTTCTGCTGCTGTTGCTCAGCCTGCTGCTGATGGTGCCGGTGCAATCCATCATGGAGCTGAACCGGGAGCGCCAGACCTATCGCAGCCAGGCCATCCACAGCATCATGGCCAGCAGCAGCGGTCCGCAGCGACTGCTGGGGCCGGTCGTGGTGCAGCCTTATACCCGCACAATCACGGTGGAGCAGGATGGCAAGCGCTTCGAGCGCAAACTGCAGCTCTATCGCTACCTGCTGCCGGAACAGCTGGATGTGCAGGCCAGCATGGAAGTGACCCCGCGCAAGCTAGGCATCTACCAGGCCCAGGTCTATCACACCCGGCTCTCCCTCTCCGGGCGACTGCCTGCCGAACTGAACGGTAAAACCCTGATCAGCGGCGAACCGGATCTGACCGTCGATGGGGCCGATCCCGCCCTGGTGGCAGGCAAACCCTATCTGAGCCTGGTGCTGTCCGATGCCCGCGGCATCAACCGGGTACCCGAGCTGCAACTGGGGGAGCAGCGCATCCCGTTCGCCCCCGGCGCCTTGCTGGGTGACGGACTGGCCGGCATCCATGCACCGCTCGCCACCCTGCCGGGGGAGGGTGGCGCCTTTCACATCGAACTGGACCTGCAGGGGATGAACCAGCTGGAAGTGGTACCTCTCGGCCAGGACAGCAGGCTCAACCTCGCCAGCAACTGGCCCCACCCCAACTTCATCGGAGACTTTCTGCCGGGCAGCCGCACCCTTACCGCCAGCGGTTTCGAGGCCAGCTGGCAGAGCAGCTGGTTTGCCACCGACATGGAGAGCCGTTTCAACCGGATGATGAAGGGCACCAGCGGCGATCTGCCCGCCTTCAGCGTCAGCCTGGTGCAGCCGGTGGATCACTATCAGCAGAACGAGCGGGCCGCCAAGTATGCGCTGCTGTTCATCGGCCTCACCTTCCTCAGCTTCTTCATGTTCGAGCTGCTCAAGGGATTGCGGGTGCACCCGATCCAGTACGCGCTGGTGGGCATGGGGCTGGCCATCTTCTATCTGGTGCTGCTGGCACTGACCGAACACCTCGGCTTTGCCTGGGCCTATCTGATTGCCGCCCTGGCCAGCGTGACCCTCAACGGCTTCTACCTCAGCCATGTGCTTGGTGGCCCCAAACAGGGGCTCGGCTTCGCGGCCCTGCTCGGGCTGGTCTACGCCATTCTGTTCGGCTTGCTGCAGGCCGAGGAGATAGCCCTGCTGCTCGGCGCCCTGCTGCTGTTCGCCATCCTGGCGCTGGTCATGGTGCTGACCCGCAAGCTGGACTGGTATCGGGTGATGAGGAACGCCCCGATGCCCCCCGCCAGCGGGCAGGAAAACTGAAAACAAAACCGGCGCCATCAGGCGCCGGTTTGCATTTCATTGATCGGGTATCACTTCTTCTTGATCGGGCGCGCCCAGTTCTGGATATGGCGCTGGGGCACCCGGGTGATCACCAGCTCGTTCTCGGCCACGTCCTTGGTGATGGTGGAGCCGGCCCCCAGGGTCGCCCCCTTGCCGATGCGCACCGGCGCCACCAGCTGGGTGTCGGAGCCGACGAAGACGTCGTCCTCGATGATGGTCTGGAACTTGTTGACCCCGTCGTAGTTGCAGGTGATTGTGCCGGCACCGATGTTCACCTTGGCACCCACCTCGGCATCTCCCAGATAGGTCAGGTGACCGCACTTGGAGCCAACCCCCAGCCGGGCCTTCTTCATCTCGACGAAATTGCCGACGTGGGCATCCTGCTCCAGTACAGCACCCGGGCGCAGGCGGGTAAAGGGACCGACCGAGCACTGATCGGCGATTTGCGCGCCTTCGATGACGGAGTAGGGTTTCACCTCGGTGTGATCGCCGATCACGCAATCCTTCAGCACGCTGCCGGCCCCGATGCGGACGTGGTTGCCCAGCACCACCTTGCCTTCGATGATGACGTTGACGTCGATCACCACCTCTTCCCCGATCTCCAGGGAGCCGCGCAGATCGAAGCGGGCCGGGTCGATCAGGGTGGCACCGGCGATCATCAGCTTCTCGGCCTGCATCTGCTGATAGCTGCGCTCGAGCTGGGCCAGCTGCACCCGGTTGTTGGCCCCTTCCACCTCCATGGCGCTGTCCGGGTGAACCGCGGCGATGGGGCAGTTGTCGGCGTGGGCCATGGCAATGACGTCGGTCAGATAGAACTCGCCCTGGGCATTCTTGTTGTCCAGACGGGAGAGCCAGCTGCGCAGCTGGCCACCGTTGGCCACCAGCACGCCGGTGTTCACTTCGCGGATGGCGAGCTGCTCGGCGTTGGCATCCTTCTGCTCGACGATGCCGACTACCTGGCCATTGCTGCGCACGATACGGCCATAACCGGTCGGGTTGTCCAGCACCACGGTCAGCAGCGCCATGCCATCGCTTGCCTTGGCGGCCAGCAGCCGCTGCAGGGTCTCAGGCTGGATCAGCGGGGTGTCGCCGTACAGCACCAGCACGTCGTCTTCATCGTTCCAGAACGGGATGGCCTGGGCCACCGCATGACCGGTTCCCAGTTGCTGGGCCTGCAGCACCCAGTTCAGGTCGGATGCCTGGATCCGCTCCTTCAGCAGTTCGGCACCGTGGCCATAGACCAGGTGCAGCTGCTCGGCCCCCACCTGGCGGGCGGTATCGATCACATGGGAGACCATGGGCTTGTTGGCGACCGGGTGCAGTACCTTGGGCAGGGAGGAACGCATACGGGTACCTTTACCCGCAGCAAGGATCACGACATTGAGAGACATAGCTAGCCTTTGAGACAGGTGGAAATGCTGGGCGGAGTCTATCCAACGAGTAAAAAAAAAGCGACCCGCAGGTCGCTTTTTACCTCACCGTTATTAACGGTAATTCTTTTTGACGATATCGATGACCCGCAGTTGAGCCATCGCCTTGGCCAGCTCGGTGGCGGCCTGGGCGTAGTCGATATCACCATGGGAGCTGTGGATCCGCTCTTCCGCCGCGCGTTTGGCTTCCTGGGCTTTCGCCTCATCCAAATCGTCGGCACGAATCGCGGTGTCCGCCAGCACGGTCACGGCTTCGGGTTGCACTTCCAGCATGCCGCCGGAGATGTACAGCACCTCTTCAGTTCCGTTCTGCTTCACCAAGCGGACCAGGCCCGGCTTGATGGCAGTCAGCAACGGAGCATGACCGTGGCGGAGACCCAGCTCACCTTCGGAGCCTGATACCTGAGCGGACTGCACGCGACCGGAAAACAGTTTTCCTTCGGCGCTCACCACATCCAGGTGAAAGGAGATCATCTCAGCCATGGGCCCTCCTATCGAGGCTTACAGTTTCTTGGCTTTCTCGACAACTTCGTCGATGCTGCCAACCATGTAAAACGCCTGCTCCGGCAGATCGTCGTACTCGCCTTTCAGGATGCCCTGGAAACCACGGATGGTCTCTTTCAGCGGCACGTATTTACCCGGAGAACCGGTAAACACTTCGGCCACGAAGAACGGCTGGGACAGGAAACGCTCGATCTTACGGGCACGGGCTACGGTCAGTTTGTCTTCTTCTGACAGTTCATCCATACCCAGGATGGCGATGATGTCCTTCAGCTCCTTGTAGCGCTGCAGCACGGTCTGAACGCCACGAGCAGTCTCGTAGTGCTCCTTGCCAACCACCAGCGGATCCAGCTGACGGGAGGTGGAGTCCAGCGGGTCAACGGCCGGGTAGATACCCAGTGCCGCGATCTGACGGGACAGTACCACGGTCGCATCCAGGTGGGCGAAGGTGGTCGCCGGAGACGGGTCGGTCAAGTCATCCGCAGGCACGTAAACGGCCTGTACGGAGGTGATGGAACCGGTCTTGGTGGAGGTGATGCGCTCCTGCAGAACACCCATCTCCTCGGCCAGGGTCGGCTGGTAACCTACTGCAGAGGGCATACGGCCCAGCAGTGCGGATACTTCGGTACCGGCCAGGGTGTAACGGTAGATGTTGTCCACGAAGAACAGCACGTCACGACCTTCGTCACGGAACTTCTCGGCCATGGTCAGGCCGGTCAGCGCCACGCGCAGACGGTTTCCGGGCGGCTCGTTCATCTGACCGTAAACCAGAGATACTTTATCCAGTACGTTGGACTCCATCATCTCGTGGTAGAAGTCGTTACCCTCACGGGTACGTTCACCTACACCGGCGAACACGGAGTAACCGCTGTGCTCGATCGCGATGTTACGGATCAGCTCCATCATGTTTACGGTCTTGCCTACACCGGCACCACCGAACAGACCAACCTTACCACCCTTGGCGAACGGGCATACCAGGTCGATAACCTTGATACCGGTCTCCAGCAGGTCGTTGCTGTTGGACTGATCTTCGTAGCTGGGAGCCGCGCGGTGGATGGACCAACGCTCTTCTTCACCGATCGGACCCTTTTCGTCGATCGGATCGCCCAGTACGTTCATGATCCGACCCAGAGTCGATACACCGACCGGCACCTGGATGGATTTACCGCTATTCACTACTTCCAACCCACGACGCAGACCGTCGGAGGAGCCCATGGTGATGCAACGAACGACGCCGCCACCGATCTGTTGCTGAACTTCCAGCACCAGACCCTGGCCTTGACCTTCGCTGACAACCTTCAGTGCATCGTACACCTGGGGCACGGCATCTTGCGGGAACTCGATGTCCACCACAGCGCCGATGATTTGGACGATGAAACCGTTACTCATGTCAAATCCTCTAAACCTTTGATAACCCTTGCCTTACACCGCAGCAGCACCGGACACGATCTCTGTCAGTTCCTGGGTAATACTGGCCTGACGGGCCTTGTTGTATACCAGTTGCAGATCGTTAATCAGGTTACCGGCGTTGTCAGTCGCGGCTTGCATGGCAACCATTCGGGCTGCCTGTTCACTTGCCAAGTTTTCCACTACCCCCTGGTAGACCTGGGATTCGACGTAGCGAATCAGCAGGGTATCCAGCAGTTGCTTGGGATCCGGCTCATAGAGGTAATCCCAGTGGTGTTTCTTGGCGAGCTTGCTGTCTTCAGTTACGGGCAAAGGCAGCAGTTGATCGACTCGTGGTTGCTGAACCATGGTGTTGACGAACTTGTTGTACACCAGATACAGCCTGTCAATCTCACCGTTGTCGTAAGCCTTCAGCATGACCTTGACTGAACCAATCAGGTCATTGACGCTCGGGTTATCGCCCAGTCCTGCGACGTGAGCTTTCACCTTGGCGCCGTGCCGTTCAAAGAAGTTGGAGGCCTTGTTGCCGATCAGAGCCAGGTCAACCTTGGCTCCTTTCGCGCTCCATTGCTTCATGTCATTGAGGGCAGCCTTGAACAGGTTGATGTTCAGACCACCACACAGGCCACGGTCGGTGGAGACGACGATGTAACCCACTCGCTTGACCTCACGTTCGATGAGGTAGGGGTGCTTGTATTCCAGGTTCCCCTGAGCGATATGGCCGATCACCTTGCGCATGGTTTCAGCGTACGGACGGCTGGCAGACATGCGATCTTGCGCACGGCGCATCTTGCTTGCTGCCACCATTTCCATAGCGCCGGTGATCTTCTGAGTGTTTTTCACACTCGCGATCTTGTTACGTATCTCTTTTGCGCCGGCCATCTCTTACTCTCCATCAGGTGGCAGCTCGCGCTGCCACACACGCTTACCAGGTCTGGGTTGCCTTGAAGTTGTCCAGCAACGCAGTCAGCTTGCCAACGATCGCGTCGTTGTAGTCGGCCTTGGCATTGATTTCAGCCATCAGCTCGGCATGCTGGGTATTGGCGTAAGAGAGCAGAGCGGCTTCGAAGTCGACGATCTTGTTCAGCTCGACATCGGAGAGATAGCCTTTTTCCGCGGCGAACAGCACCAGAGACTGGTGAGCCACGCTCAGCGGAGAGTACTGCTTCTGCTTCATCAGCTCGGTCACTTTCTGACCGTGGTCCAGCTGCTTGCGGGTCGCATCGTCCAGGTCGGAAGAGAACTGGGCGAATGCAGCCAGTTCGCGATACTGGGCCAGCGCGGTACGGATACCACCGGACAGCTTCTTGACGATCTTGGTCTGAGCGGCACCACCTACACGGGATACGGAGATACCCGGGTCAACGGCCGGACGGATACCGGAGTTGAACAGTTGTGAAGTCAGGAAGATCTGGCCATCGGTGATGGAGATCACGTTGGTCGGAACGAACGCGGATACGTCACCAGCCTGGGTTTCGATGATCGGCAGGGCGGTCAGAGAACCGGTCTGGCCTTTCACTTCACCGTTGGTGAACTTCTCTACGTACTCGGCGTTGACGCGAGCAGCACGCTCCAGCAGACGGGAGTGCAGATAGAAAACGTCGCCCGGGTAGGCTTCGCGTCCTGGCGGACGGCGCAGCAGCAGGGAGATCTGGCGATAAGCTACGGCCTGCTTGGACAGGTCATCATAGATGATCAGCGCGTCTTCACCGCGGTCACGGAAGTACTCACCCATGGAGCAGCCGGCATACGGAGCCAGGTACTGCAGGGCAGCCGCTTCGGAGGCAGAGGCAACCACCACGATGGTGTTGGCCAGGGCGCCGTGCTCTTCCAGCTTGCGTACCACGTTGGCGATGGTGGAGGCCTTCTGGCCGATCGCAACGTAGACACACTTAATGCCGGAGTCTTTCTGGTTGATGATGGTGTCGATGGCGATGGCAGTCTTACCCACCTGACGGTCACCGATGATCAGCTCACGCTGGCCACGACCGATAGGGATCATGGCATCGATGGCTTTCAGACCGGTCTGGACCGGCTGGTCAACAGACTTACGCTCGATAACGCCCGGTGCAATCACTTCGATCGGCGAGAAGCCGTCGTTGTCGATTGGACCTTTACCGTCGATCGGCTGACCCAGGGTGTTCAACACCCGGCCCAACAGACCACGACCGACCGGCACTTCCAGAATACGGCCAGTCCCTTTTACTTTCATTCCTTCTGACAGACCGTCATAGGAACCCATGATCACCGCACCGACGGAGTCACGCTCCAGGTTCAATGCCAGAGCGTAGCGGTTGCCCGGCAGCTCGATCATCTCACCTTGCATGGCATCGGCCAGGCCGTGAATACGAATGATACCGTCGCTCACAGAGACGATGGTACCTTCGTTACGCGCTTCGCTCTTTACATCAAACTGCGCAATGCGCTGCTTGATCAGCTCGGCGATTTCAGTGGAATTCAGTTGCATGCTCTAATACCCCAATCAAGATTGCAGCGCGTCAGCCATGCGATCCAGCTTACCGCGGACCGTGCCGTCGATAACCAGGTCACCGGCCTTGATGAGCACCCCGGCCATCAAGGACGCATCCATGCTGCAATTCAGCTTCACTTTGCGCGCGAGACGTTGTTCCAGAGAAGCCTGAATATTGGCTTTCTGCTGGTCGGTCAGTTCGATCGCCGAAATCACGTCAGCCTGAACTTCTTTATCCAGTTCAGCCTTGAACGCGACGAATTCGGCAACGACCGCCGGCAGCACACCCAAGCGACCATTCTCGGCCATCACCCGGATCAGGTTCTGACCATGCTCGTCGAGTTGCTCACCACAGATGCCGACAAACAACTTTGCCAGCTCTTCGGCAGCCACAGAGCCGTTTACCAGGTTGTGGATGGTCTCGTTCTCCGCTACTTGTGCAGCGAAGCCGAGCATCCCCAGCCACTGGTCAACCGCCTTGTGCTCAACGGCAAACTCGAAAGCAGCCTTGGCGTAGGGGCGAGCGATTGTAGTCAGTTCAGACATAGCCCCGTTCCCGTTACAGTTCTGCTACCAGCTTGTCGACGATGTCGCTGTTGGCAGCCTGGTCGATTTGGCGCGCCAGGATCTTCTCTGCACCAGCAATGGCAAGAGCAGCAACCTGCTTACGCAGTTCTTCTTTGGCACGATGACGTTCAGCTTCAATCTCGGCACGGCCCTGAGCCAGGATTTTTTCCCGCTCAGATTGGGCACCGGCAGCAGCTTCATCAATGATCTGGGCCTTGCGTTTGTTGGCCTGTTCAATGATTTCTGCAGCCTGGAGCTTGGCTTCTTTCAGCTGATCGGTGGCGTTGGCCTTGGCCAAATCCAGATCTTTCTTGGCACGCTCGGCAGAAGAGAGGCCGTCAGCAATGGTTTTCTGACGGGCTTCGATGGCAGCCATCAGCGGCGGCCACACGTACTTCATGCAAAACACTACGAAGAAGAAAAAAGCAACTGCTTGGCCGAGGAGGGTGGCGTTGATATTCACAGCCTGTGTCCTCTTAGTTAGTTAATGGGTTATGTCCGGAGGTCGCTATGACTTAGCCGGCAACCGCAAACATCACGTACAGACCCAGACCAACGGCGATCATCGGGATCGCATCCACCAGACCCATCACGATGAAGAACTGGGTACGCAGAACAGGGATCAGGTCCGGTTGACGAGCTGCACCTTCCAGGAATTTGCCACCCAGGATACCGATACCGATGGAAGCGCCGATAGCCGCCAGACCCATCATCATTGCAGCAGCGATGTACAGCAGGTCCATGTTCAAGTTTTCCATGAGGATCTCCATTTATTTAGATGTAATTGATTGTATAAAAAGGATTATTTGAGTTGCATCAACCATGGTCTTCTTGAGCCATCGACAGATAGACGATGGTCAGCACCATGAAGATAAACGCCTGCAAAGTGATGATCAGGATGTGGAAAATTGCCCAAGGCACGGACAGGATCCACTGAGACCACCAGGGTAGCAAACCCGCAATCAGGATAAAGATCAGTTCGCCAGCATACATGTTGCCGAACAGTCGAAGACCCAGAGAAACAGGTTTGGAAATCAGCGTAACAGTTTCCAGGATGAGGTTAACCGGGATGGCCGCCGGGTGGTTGAAAGGCTGAAGCGTCAGCTCCTTCACAAACCCGCCGATACCCTTGACCTTGATGCTGTAGTACAGGATCAAGAAGAACACGCCCAAAGCCATGGACATGGTGATGTTAACGTCAGCAGAGGGAACCACACGCAGATAGGGAACACCCATCAACTGTGCAGCGTGGGGGATAAAGTCAACGGGGATCAGATCCATCAGGTTCATCAGGAAGATCCACACAAACACCGTCAGGGCCAAAGGTGCGATGACCTTGTTGCGACCGTGAAAGATGTCCTTGACGTTACCACTCACAAACTCGACCAGCATCTCCACAAAGCACTGCAGTTTACCGGGCACACCACTGGTAGCGTTGACGGCTACGCGGCGGAACAACCAGATAAACAGAGCGCCCAACAGAACAGAAAATATCATTGAGTCGACATTGACTGTCCAGAACCCAGACCCGACTTGCAGATGGGTCAGATGGTGGGAGATATATCCCTGAGGAGTCAGGACTTCTCCGGTTGCAGACATGAGTTTTCCTAATAGTGGTTGTTAAGCGTGAATGAGACTATCCACTGTACAACGAGGGCGAGGATATAAGTGGCAAAGAACGAGACGGTATCGACCTCGATCCCGGCGCCAAACATCAGGGCGAAAAGTCCTGTTGTAGTAATGAGCTTAATCCCTGCCCCACCATAAAAGTCCCGCAGAACCAGGCCCACGCTCTCTTTCGTCACCTTGCGGCGCAGAACCCAGAGCGTGAACAGGGCTTGAGGAACCCAGTACATGCTCCCCCCGTAGAGAGAGGAGCGTCCGGCAAACGCACCGGCCTGGTAAAACCAGACGGTACTGATCGCCAGGATCAGGACGAGCTGACAAACGAGCATAGCCAAGGCCAGCGTTAAACCTTCCAAGGCTATTTTCTGCTTCACCAACCTACCCCTGAACATTACAGAACTGTAAAAAATCGGGATCCGAAGACCCCGCGTTTACAGCCCAAAAAGCCGGTCAAATTATACCCTTGAAGACAGCTATTGCAACATGGCAAAAATCCTTAATTTTTGCGGCTTTCCGCACAGAATTAAGGTTATGTTCATATCAAAAGGAATGGATGTTTTATTACTACAAAAAGCGTAAAAATCACGATTCTGACAGGCCAAAATAGCTCAATACCCGGTCCAAATCCGCCAAGTTCTCGTAACTAATTACTAACTTGCCGCTATCCTGTTTTCCCGGCTGAAGTTGCACCTGATTGCCAATTTTTTCTGAGATCTGGCGCTCGAGATAACCAAACTGGGGATCGCGGACGGGCTCGACCCTGGCTTTTGCCGGTTCAAGCGCCTTTTGCACCAATTTCTCGGTATCTCGCACTGTCAGCCCCTTCTGGGCCACCAGTTTGGCCAGTTCGGACTGGGCCTGGCCGCTCAGGGCCAGCAGGGCACGGGCATGGCCCATGTCGAGGTCACCGTGCTCGACGAAGCGCTTCACGTCGTCGTTGAGCTGGTTGAGGCGCAGCAGGTTGGTCACCGTGGTGCGGGACTTGCCCACCGCATCGGCCACCTGCTGGTGGGTCAGTTCGAATTCGGTCAGCAGCCGCTGCAGGGCGACCGCCTCCTCGATGGCGTTGAGGTCCTCACGCTGGATGTTCTCGATGAGCGCGATGGCGACGGCAGCCTCGTCAGGCACGTCCTTGACCAGGCAGGGCACCACCTCGAGGCGGGCCAGCTGGGAGGCGCGCCAGCGCCGCTCACCGGCGATGATTTCGAAGGATTGCTCGCCGAGGGGGCGTACCACGATGGGCTGGATCACCCCCTGGGCACGGATGGAGTTGGCCAGCTCTTCCAGCGCATCCTGCGACATGTCCTTGCGCGGCTGGTACTTGCCGGACTGCAACCACTCCACCGGCAGCTTGCGCAGTTCGCCCTGGTTGGTCGGGGTCGGGGCCATGGCCTGCTCGGTGCGCTGATCGCTCATCACCTGCTTCTGGCGCGCGGCCGTGCTGGTGCTGAGCAGAGCGTCCAGCCCCTTGCCCAGCCCACGTTTTTTCGGCGTCATATGCTGTCTCGGTCTGCGATGGTCACCTGACGCTCCTGCTCCTGGCGACGCAGGATCTCGCCAGCCAGAGCCAGATAGGCCTTGGCGCCCACCGATGATTTGTCATAGTGCATGGCCGGGGCGCCGAAACTCGGTGCCTCCGCCAGTCTTACGTTGCGGGGAATGATGGTGCGATAGACCTTGTCCCCGAAGTGCTGTTTAAGCTGATCGGACACATCATTGGCCAGCCGGTTGCGGTGATCGAACATGGTGCGCAGCACCCCTTCGATCTTCAGATCCGGATTGACCACGGCTGCCAGCTTGCTGATGGTGTCCACCAGGGCGGTCAGCCCTTCCAGCGCATAGTATTCGCACTGCATGGGCACCAGCACGGAGTCGGCGGCGGCCATGGCGTTGACGGTCAGCATGTTGAGAGAAGGCGGGCAGTCGATGAAGACGTAGTCGTACTTGTCCCGCACCGCGGCCAGCGCGTTGCGCAGGCGGATCTCGCGGGCGAAGAACTCCATCAGACGAATTTCGGCCGCGGTCACGTCGGCGTTGGCGGCGATCAGGTGATAACCCCCGGAGGTTTCGGGGATGATCACCTCGCCGATGAGGGCGTCCTCGATCAGCAGCTCATAGGCGGTGCGCTCGACTTCGTACTTGTCGACACCGCTGCCCATGGTGGCATTGCCCTGCGGATCCAGATCGATCACCAGCACCTTGCGGCGGGTAGCGGCCATGGAGGCGGCCAGATTCACACAGGTGGTGGTTTTACCCACTCCACCCTTCTGGTTGGCTATGGCGATGACTTTTCCCACACTGTCCCCTAAATGAAACTGCGACCCTATTCGGGCTGGATATGTTTGAATTCCAGCAGATGACGTTCGCCTTCCAGCTCCGGCACCACCAGTTGATGGGAGGCGACCAGACGGATGTTGGCGGGCAACTGGGCCAGCTCCTGCTCGGGATATTGTCCCTTGAGCGCGAGGAAGCTGCCCTGGGCCGACGGCAGATGGTGACACCAGCCCAGCATGTCCTCCAGTGAGGCGAAGGCCCGGCTCAGCACGCCGTCAAATCCCACCTCGGGCTGATACTCCTCGACCCGGGATTTGACGGGAGTCACGTTGATCAAGCCCAGCTCCAGGATCACCTGGCGGATGAAGTTGATCCGCTTGCCCAGACTGTCCAGCAGCACGAACTGCTTGTCCGGATTGATGATCGCCAGCGGCAGTCCGGGCAGCCCCGGGCCAGTGCCCACATCGATGAAGCGCTCACCGTGCAGGTGCCGGCTCACCACCAGGCTGTCGAGGATATGCTTGACCAGCATGGCGTCCGGATCTCGTACCGAGGTGAGATTGTAAGCCTTGTTCCACTTGTGCAGCAACTCGACAAGCCGAACCAACTGGGTCTTTTGGGTCTCGGTGATAACAATTCCGGCCTGCATGAGCAGGCCGTTCAATCTTTCCAGCATGTTTTGCAACGGTAGGATCCTCAGGCGGTTTTACGCAGCAGGCCGTGTTTTTTCAGATGAACCAGCAGGATGGAGATGGCCGCCGGGGTGATGCCGGAGATGCGGGACGCCTGACCTATGGTCTGCGGCTTGGCATCGTTGAGCTTGGCGATCACCTCGTTGGAGAGGCCGTTGACGTCGCGGTAGTTCATGTCCAGCGGCAGCAGGGTGTTCTCGTTGCGCAGCTGCTTCTCCACCTCGTCGTGCTGGCGTTCGATGTAGCCGGCGTACTTGATCTGGATCTCCACCTGATCGGCGGCGGCCGAATCGCTCAGCGCAGGCCCGACCCCCTCGATGGCCATCAGCGCATCGTAGGTCACCTCGGGGCGACGCAGCAGCTCTTCCAGGCTCTGCTCGCGGGTCAGCGGGGTGTTGACCAGGGCGTTGACCGCCTCCAGCGACGGATGTTGTGGGTGGATCCAGGTCGAGCGCATGCGCTGACGCTCCTGCTCCACCTGTTCCATCTTGGCGTTGAACTTGCTCCAGCGCTCGTCATCCACCAGGCCCAGCTCGCGGCCGATGGCGGTCAGGCGCAGATCGGCGTTGTCTTCCCGCAGCAGCAGGCGATATTCGGCACGGCTGGTGAACATGCGGTAGGGTTCGCGGGTTCCCAGGGTGGAGAGATCGTCCATCATCACGCCGATGTAAGCCTGATCCCGGCGCGGATGCCAGGGATCCTTGCCCTGCGCACGCAGGGCGGCGTTCAGACCGGCCAGCAGGCCTTGGGCTGCCGCCTCTTCATAGCCGGTAGTGCCGTTGATCTGGCCGGCGAAGAACAGGTTGCCGATGCACTTGCTCTCCATGTTGGCCTTGAGATCCCGCGGATCGAAGAAATCGTACTCGATGGCATAACCCGGGCGGGTGATATGCGCATTCTCGAAGCCGCGCACGGAGCGGACGATCTGCACCTGCACGTCGAACGGCAGGCTGGTGGAGATCCCGTTCGGGTAGAGTTCGTGGGTGGTCAGGCCTTCCGGCTCGACGAAAATCTGGTGCGCCGTCTTGTCGGCAAAACGGGTGATCTTGTCCTCGATAGACGGGCAGTAGCGCGGGCCAATCCCCTCGATCACCCCGGCGTACATGGGGCTGCGATCCAGGTTGTTGCGGATCACCTCGTGGGTGCGCTCGTTGGTATGAGTAACGTAGCAGGGCACCTGACGCGGATGCTGGCTGGCATCGCCGATGAAGGAGAAGACCGGACGCGGATCGTCACCGTGCTGGGCCTGCATCACCGAGAAATCGACGCTGCGGGCATCGATGCGGGGCGGCGTACCTGTCTTGAGGCGATCAATGCGCAGCGGCAGTTCCCGCAGGCGCTGGGCGAGGGCGATCGAGGGAGGATCCCCGGCGCGGCCCCCCTTGTAGTTTTCCATGCCGATGTGGATCAGGCCGTTCAGGAAGGTACCCACGGTCAGCACGACCGTCTTGCCGCTGATGCGGATCCCGCTCTGGGTGACCACGCCGGCAACCCGATCCCCGTCCATGATGAGATCGTCACAGGCCTGCTGGAAGATCTTCAGGTTGGGGTAGTTCTCCAGCATCTGGCGCACGACCGCCTTGTAAAGCAGACGATCCGCCTGGGCGCGAGTGGCGCGAACTGCAGGGCCCTTGGAGGAGTTGAGGGTACGGAACTGGATCCCGCCAAGATCGATGGCACACGCCATGATCCCGCCGAGAGCGTCAACTTCCTTGACCAGGTGTCCCTTGCCGATCCCGCCGATCGCCGGGTTGCAGGACATATGTCCCAGCGTATCGATATTGTGGGTCAGCAACAGGGTATTGAGGCCCATCCGGGCTGCCGCTGTTGCCGCTTCGGTTCCTGCATGACCGCCACCGACGACGATCACATCAAATTGTTCATGGTATTGCATTGGGGATCACCTTGATCTGCACGCCTGAAGATCTTTGTTTGCCTGTGCTCGAGGGCGGAACATTCTATCTGTTTAGCGTCCTGAGGGGAACGTCTACTTAACGTTCAGTATGGAGGGAGGATCCACTAAATAGATCTTAAGGATCTTTAGATCGATCTTTTATTGGATCTTTTATTAGGATCCGCCGCTTCTGTTGATAAGCACTTTTTGATCATAAAGATCATCGTCTTAAGAGCGATCTCTGGTTGTGGAAAAGCTTGGATCCTGGCCCCGTGAACTGGGGGATAACAAGGGTTTTTATACACAGACACCCTTTGGTTTAGATTTCATACATGGATAACTATAGGTTTTACAGAGTTTCACACAGGAGTTATTCACAATTTCTCGGAGCATTCTAGGGGAACCCTTGGGACAACTTCTCCGGATCCACCTGTTAATAACCTGGTGGATAGCGATCTGGGGATAAGCGGGGAGATCGAGCCGTTCATGCCGGATCTCCCGCTCCCGGTTCAGGCGATCAGAGCCAACCAGTTCCGGATCCAGATTTCGGCCGCATCTTCCGGGATCTCGTGCCGGGTCACGTCGATGTCGAGACGATCCCCAATCCGGCTGGCGCCGCACTCGGCCAGCAGTCGATCCAGCGTCTTGCCACCCTGGCAGAAGGTGTCATAACTGCTGTCTCCCAGCGCGATCATCCCGTATTTCCAGCCATCAAGATCCGGACGCTGCTCGGCAAGATCCTTGGCGAAAGGCTGCAGATTGTCGGGCACATCGCCGGCTCCGTGGGTGGAGGTGACCACCAGCACTATGGCCTCCGGCTCGGCAAGCACCCTGGCCAGGCTGGCAGGGTTGTGGATCTCGGTTTGGTGGCCCGCTTGTTCCAGCAGGCCAGCGACGTGGTCCGCGACATATTCAGAGGCGCCCAGCATGGAGCCGACGACGAGATTGAGTTTGGCCATGGAATGGATCCTGATTTCAGACGAAGCAAGAGAAAGCCGGATTCTACCGCCAAAGGGTGTGGATAAATATGGATAAAGCTTGGGGATAATGGATCCTCGCTGCTTTTGTACGGAAAAAAGGGATCCACGCCCGCCGATCCAGCCCAGTCTTGCGATCGTGTCGAAAAGGGGCCGTTTCCTCCTCTTGTGTGTTCTCCGCTCGGCTCCTGATACTTCAAGTAACAATGCGGATGCAAATGATTAGCAATTATTGAATCGATTCGATCATGGCTCCTGTAGTAGCATGTCGCTGCTTTATTCGCCTGAGGAACCGGGCTACCGGCATGACCGGCTACCAATAATAAGAAATCAGAAACAACTCATTGATATTTGAGACACTTACTATGATTGCGCAAAAAAACACTCCCATCGCAGCGATGCGAAAGAGAGGGGCACAGCAACTGCTGCCGCTCTCCTGCCTGTTGGCCAGCCTGCCCGTGCTGGCGGCCGAACAACCGAAAGAACTGCCCAAAGCCAGCGAGACCATGGTGGTCACCGGCACCGCCATGAAGGTGGAAGTGCCCATGGCCGAGACGCCTCGCGCCGTCTCCGTGGTCAACCGCGAGGAGCTGGATCAGCGTGCCGTGCAGCAGCTTGACGAGTCCCTGCGCTACCGCTCCGGCGTGCTCACCGGTCTCTATGGCTCCGACAACAATACCGACTGGTTCAAGGTGCGCGGCTTCGATGTCGCCTCCTATCTGGATGGCAGCCGTTTGCTCAGGATGAATGGTTATTACGTCTGGACGCCGGAGCCGTTCGGCCTGGAGAGCGTGGAAGTGCTGAAAGGCCCGGCCTCCATTCTGTATGGCGAGGCGCCTCCCGGCGGCGTGATCAATGCCATCAGCAAGCGGCCGACCGCCACCCCGCAGGGGTTGCTGGATCTGCAGCTGGGCAGCCGGGATCACCGCCAGATCGGGGTGGATGTCTCCGATGCGCTCTCCGACAACAGCCGCTATCGCATGGTTGCTCTTTATAAGGAGCGTGACGGCGTGCTGGACGGCACTTACAACGATCGCGTCTATCTGGCGCCGAGTGTGACCTTCGATCTCTCGGATCGCACCAGCCTGACCCTGCTGGCCAGCTTCCTGCACGACGAAGGGGTGCCGACCAACGGCTTCTTCCCGGTTTACGGCACCCTCAATACCAGCGGTGGCCAGATAGATCCCAGTACCAACCTGAGCCAGCCGGATTACGATCGCAACCGCAACACCCAGCTCTCCACCGGTTACGAGCTGACCCACCAGCTCAACCAGACCTGGGAGTTCAAGCAGAATGTCCGCTTCAACTACAACGATCTGCTGCTGCGCCAGACCTATATATATCCTTGGGCTGCTTGGCCTGCGACACCCGATGAAAATATGCCGGTTCGTGGCCGTGGCATGATCTATCGGGATGGCAACACCAAGAGCGCCACCATGGACAACCAGGTGGTGGGCTACTGGAACACCGACAGCACAGAACAGACCCTGCTGCTGGGGGTGGATCTGCAGCGCCATGTCAACGAGGGGATGGAAGCTGATCAGTGGATGGGAACCATAAATACCCAGCACCCGGATTACAGCGGCTTCCCCGGTTTTGATGAGTCCACCGCCACCCACCAGAAGAGTACCAAGGGTCAGAGCGGCCTCTATGCCCAGCACCAGATCCGCTGGGACGATCGCTGGTTGCTGACCGGCGGCGGTCGCTTCGACTACGTGGAGACCCACAACATCAGCGAAGCCAAGGGCAAGAACGAGAAGCAGTATGATCACGAGCTCTCCCTCTCCGGCAGCCTGATGTACCTGGCCGACAACGGTCTCTCTCCTTATGTTGCCTATGCCGAGTCGTTCGAGGTGCTGCCGGGTATCGACCCCAACACCAGTGAATCCTACAAGCCGCTCAAGGGCACCCTGTACGAGACCGGCGTCAAGTACGCGCCGAGCTTCCTCGATGGTTACATCAACCTGGCCCTGTTCGATCTGGAGCAGACCAACTCGCTGGTCTCCACCGGTTCCGGCCAGCAGACCCAGGCCGGCGAAGTGACCTCCCGGGGGGTTGAGCTGGAAGGGAGCGTGCAGGCCACCGAGGCGCTGCGCCTCACCGCTGCCTACACCTATACCGATGCCAAGACCAACGACACCGGCAATGGCGATCGCCGTGCCAGCCTGATCCCGCGCCACCAGGCCTCCTTCTGGGGCAACTACAAGGTGCAGCAGGGTCCGGTCTCCGGTCTCGAGCTGGGTAGCGGCGTGCGCTACGTCGGCTCCAGCGTCGGCATCGGCGCCGTGAATGCGGACTACACCCCCGTCTACGGCTCGGCCCAGGTGCCGGCCCATACCGTGTGGGATGCGATGCTCGGGTATGACTTTGCCAAGAACTGGCGGGCTCAGCTCAACGTCAACAACCTGCTGGGTGATACCTACGTGGCCAGCTGCGACTACTACTGCTACTACGGCGAGCCGCGCAGCGTAGTGGGCAGCATCAACTACCGCTGGTAATCGGAGTGGGGCGGGAACCGGGTTCCCGCCCTTCTTTTCATCTGCAGTTGCTCTGATCTCTCTGGAATACCGGTCCGTTATGGAACTCTTGTCTCTGGTTTATCGCCAATATCGTTGGCCCTTCATCGCCATTACCCTGCTCAGCCTGCTCAGTGCCGTCAGCGGGATTGGTGTCATTGCCTTTATCAATCAGTCTCTTGTCGAATCCGTCGGCGATCCGCTGCCGGTGCTCGGCCAGCTGATCGGCCTCATTTTATTGCTGCTGGTGATCACGCTCGGCTCTCAGCTGGCGCTGACCACCCTCGGCCATCATTTCGTCTACCGGCTGCGCGGCCGCCTGCTCAAGCAGTTGCTGGATACCGATGTCGCCCGCCTGCGCCAGATTGGCCAGGGGCCGCTGTTGGCCTCCCTCTCCAGCGACATCGGCCAGATCACCATCGCCTTCGTGCGCCTGCCCGAGCTGGTGCAGGGTCTGGTGCTCACCCTGGGGTCGGCTCTCTACCTTGGCTGGCTGTCGCCGGCCCTGCTCGGCGTCACTACGCTCTGGGTCACCTTCACCATGGTGGTGGGCTGGCTGCTGGTGAACCGGGTCTATCGCCATCTCTCCCACATGCGTCAGGCCGAGGATCGGCTCTATCAGAACTATCAGGCCATCATCGCTGGCAGCAAGGAGCTGGCGCTCAACCGCGAGCGGGCCCACTTCGTCTACCACCAGCTTTATCAGCAGAATGCGCAGGACTATCGGGAGCAGATCATTCGCGCCGACACCTATCACCTGAGCGCGGTGAACTGGTCGAATATCATGATGCTGGGGGCCATCGGCCTGGTCTTCTTCCTGGCCAACGGGCTGGGCTGGGCCGACACCCAGGTGGCCGCCACCTTCGCGCTGACCCTGCTGTTCTTGCGTACCCCCTTGTTGCAGGGCATTGGCGCGCTGCCGACCCTGCTCTCGGCCCAGGTGGCGTTCGACAAGATAGCGGCCCTCAATCTGGCCGCGCCGGACGCCGACTTCCCGCTGCCGTCCGCACCCCGCGCCTGGCAGCGCATCGAGCTGGAGCAGGTGAGCTTTCACTATCAGGGGGAGGGTGGTTTCGCAGTGGGTCCCATCAACCTAGTGATCGAGCGGGGGGAGCAAATCTTCATCATAGGTGGCAACGGCTCCGGCAAGTCGACCCTGGCCATGCTGCTGACCGGACTCTATCAGCCGGTAGCGGGCCGGATCCTGCTGGATGGGGAGACGGTCACCGATCGCAACGCCTATCTGGCGCTGTTCTCCGCCATCTTCACCGACTATCACCTGTTCCAGCACCTGCTGGGGCCGGAACCCAAGGATGAGCTGGTGGCCGAGTGGCTGGAGCGGCTGCAGATGGGCAGCAAGCTCGCCATCGAAGATGGCTTCATCGCCGATATCGACCTCTCCCAGGGGCAGCGCAAGCGGGTCGCCCTGCTGCTGGCGCTGGCCGAGCAGCGCGAGGTGATGCTGTTCGACGAGTGGGCTGCGGATCAGGATCCCCAGTTCCGCCGCATCTTCTATCAGCTGCTGCTGCCGCGCCTCAAGGAGATGGGCAAGACGGTGATCGCCATCAGCCACGACGATCTCTACTTCTCCCAGGCCGACCGGCTGCTGGAGATGCGCCAGGGCCGGCTCAGCGAGCTGACCGGCGAGCGGCGCGAGCAGGTGAGCCGCGATGCGGTCGCCCATCTGGATTGTGACTTGAATGCAGAGGTGCCGGTTTGAACCCGGCCAACAGGAACCGCTTATGTTTGAGATGAAATCAGCCAGCTTCGTGGTCAATGACCGCACGCTGCTGCACCCCACCGATCTCTGTTTCGAGCAGGGCAAGGTCTATGGCCTCATCGGCCACAACGGTTCGGGTAAATCCACCTTGCTCAAGCTGCTGGCACGCCAGCAGCCGCTCAGTGACGGCGAGATCCGGTTCGATGACAAGCCGCTGCCGGCGTGGGGCGCGCGCGACTTCGCCCGTCAGGTGGCCTATCTGCCCCAGCATCTGCCGAGCGCCGAAAACCTGCTCGGGCGGGAGCTGGTGGAGATGGGCCGCTACCCCTGGCGCGGCCTGCTGGGTCGGATGGGGGCGGAGGATCACCGCCAGGTCGAACGTGCCATCGCGCTGACCCATACCGAACACTTCGCCGACCGGCTGGTGGACACGCTGTCCGGTGGCGAGCGGGGGCGGGTGTGGCTGGCCATGCTGCTGGCCCAGGAGAGCCGTTTCATCCTGCTGGACGAGCCGCTGGCCGCGCTGGACGTAGCTCATCAGGTGGAGGTGCTCACGCTGGTCAAGCAGTTGAGCCGTCAGCTCAAGCTCGGGGTCATCATCGTCATTCACGACATAAACATGGCCTCCCGCTTCTGCGATCGGTTGGTGGCGCTGCACTCCGGCCGCCTGCTGACCCACGGCGAACCCGAACAGATCATGACCGGCGAGACCCTGCACGCCATCTATGGCATCCCGATGGAGGTCATTCGCCACCCGGCCCATGACCACGCCATCGCCATCGTTTAGACAAGGCTTGTTATCTCGATGCTTTTATTCAAGAAAGTTGGTTGGTTCTGCTGCCTCTTGGCTCCGCTCATGTTGCAGGCCGAGCCAGTGGTGCCTGCCGCTGCAGACCTCCCTCGAGCCGATGCTGTGAAGTCGGTACCCCGTATCGCCACCGTCGACTGGACCATAGCGGAAACCCTGCTGGCGCTCGGGGTGACGCCGCTGGCGGTGGGGGATGTCGGTTCCTACCGCGCCTGGGTCGGCGAGCCGCTGCTGCCGGCCGCCGTGGTGGACATCGGCCAGCGCGCCCAGCCCAACCGCGAGCTGCTGGCGGAGCTCAAACCCGATCGCATCCTTATCTCGCCGCTGGCGGCCCCGCTGGCGCCGACCCTCTCCCGCATCGCGCCGGTGCAATCCATCGCGCTCTACGAGCCGGATGCCGATCTGTGGCAGCGATTGCACGAGGCGACCCTGACCATAGCCGCGCTGGTGGACAAAACCGCCGAGGCCGAGCAACTGCTGGCCAGGCTGGACCAGGATCTGGCGCAGATGCGGGCGGCGTTGCCTGCAGAGCTGCCGCCCCTCTTGGTGGTGCAGTTCATCGATGAGCGCCATGTGCGGGTATTTGGCCGCCACAGCCTGTTCGAGGCGGTGATGCAGCGGCTCGGCCTGCGCAATGGCTGGCAGGGGGAAACCAATGCCTGGGGCTTTGCCGTGGCCAGTCTGGAGCAGTTGATGGCGCTGCCGCAGGCGCGGCTGGTGGTGGTCGATCCGATCCCGGTCGGGGTGAGTGAGCGGCTGCAGGAGCCCGGTCTGTGGCAGCAGCAGCCACAGGTGAGGGCGGCGGCCGTGCTGCATCTGCCCGCGGTGTGGAGTTTTGGCGGCGTGCTGGCGGCGCGTCGCTTTGCCGTGCAGCTGAGTACTGCGCTGCAGCGGGATGGGCAAAGCGGGGAGGGGCTGTGATGAACCAGATTTTTCCATCGCCGCTGCGACTGTCTGTCAGCCTGTTGCTGGGATTGACGCTGGCGCTCGCCGGTTGGGAGCTGGCCGATCAATTGCCGGTGGCGCGTTGGCTGGCGACCCTGTTATCGCCAGATCTGACCGATGCCAGCCAGGCGGTAGTCCACTTCAGCTGGCTGCCGCGCCTTGCCGTCTGCCTGCTGGCCGGCGCCGCCCTCGGGCTGGCCGGCACCCTGATGCAGCAGGTGTTGCGCAACCCGCTGGCCTCGCCCACCACCCTGGGGGTAGCCTCCGGCGCCCAGCTGGCGCTGATGATGGTGACCCTGTTTGCTCCCTCCTGGCTGCTGCTGGGGCGGGAGTGGATCGCCATGGCCGGCGGCAGTCTCGCCATGGGGCTGGTGTTTGCCCTGGCCTGGCGTCGCCAGCTCAATCCGGTGGTCATCGTCTTTGCCGGGCTGGTGATCAACCTCTATCTGGCGGCCATCAGCATGGGGCTCCTGCTGTTCTTTCAGGAGGAGCTGAAAGGCTTGCTGGTGTGGGGCAGTGGCTCGCTGGTGCAGAACAGCTGGAGCGGGGTGAGTTACCTGCTGCCCCGTCTGCTGCTGGCTGGCGTGCTGGCCGCGGTGCTGGTGCGCCCGCTGGCGGTGCTGGAGCTGGATGATGCCAGTGCCCGCAGTCTGGGGGTCTCTCTTCAACACCTGCGTTTCGCCGGACTGGGGCTGGCGGTGTTCGTCACTGCCTGCGTGGTGAGCGTGGTGGGACTGATCGGCTTCATCGGGTTGGCGGCGCCCGCCCTGGTGCGCTTGCTGGGGGTGAGAAAACTGGCCCTGCGACTGCTGTGGGCCCCGCTATTGGGCGCTCTGCTGCTGGCGGCCACCGATCTGTTGCTGCAATCCTTGAGCCGCAGCGGCTCTGTACTCATTCCGACCGGCGCCATGACGGCCCTGTTGGGAGCTCCGCTGTTGTTGTGGCTGATCCCGCGCCTGGGTATCAAGTCGGGCACACCAAAGGCGAATGCCGCCCTGCTGGTGGCCCGCCACCCGGCACCGGCTCGCCTTGTCGGCCTGATGTTGATGGGGCTGGTATTGGCGGTGATGGCCTCCCTGCTGTTTGGACAGGGGATTGACGGCTGGCACTGGCCTAGCTGGCTGCGCTGGCAGGCCCAGCTGGAGTGGCGGCTGCCGCGCACCCTGGCGGCCGGTGCGGCGGGCATGCTGCTGGCGCTGGCGGGCACCCTGCTGCAACGGGTCAGCAGCAACCCCATGGCGAGTCCCGAGCTGCTGGGGGTGAGTGGTGGCACCTTCATGGGGGTGATTGCCACGGCGCTGCTGCTACCCGCCCTGCCTCTGCCCATGATGCTGGCCGGCGGCCTGTTAGGTGCCTTCGGTTGTCTGCTGCTGTTGCTGCTGGTCAATCGCAGCCACGGCTTCCAGCCGGAGCGGCTGCTGCTCTCCGGCATCGCCATCACGGCGCTGTTCGAGCCGCTACAGGCCATCGCGCTGGCCAACGGTGACCTGCGGGTGCAGCAACTGCTCTCCTGGATGTCCGGCTCCACCTATTACGTCACCCTGCCGCTTGCCGGCGGGTTGGTCGTGCTGGCACTGACGCTGCTGGCAGCCTGCCTGCTGCTCAGCCGCTGGCTCGATCTGCTGCCGATGGGGCCGGCGGTGGCCGCCGCGCTCGGCATTCGGCTCAACCGGGCCCAGCTCGCCATCCTGCTGCTGGTGGCCGTGCTCACCGCCAGCGCGACCCTGGTGGTGGGGCCGCTCTCCTTCGTCGGCCTGCTGGCACCGCACATGGCCAAGCTGATGGGGCTGGTGCGGGCACGCTGGCATCTACTCGGTGCCGCCGTCTCCGGCGCCCTGCTGATGGTGTCGGCGGACTGGATCGGCCAGCAGATCCTGTTCCCGCAGGAGCTGCCGGTGGGGCTGGTCTCCACCTTGTTAGGGGGCGCTTACTTCATGTGGTGTCTGCGCCGCCTCTAGGTTGATGGATGAAAAATGCACAAAAAAAGCCCGGGATGAACCCGGGCTTTTTATTGCCTGCCGTACGGCGTTATTTGCCGATGCAGAAGCTGGAGAAGATGCGGCCCAGCAGATCGTCGGAGCTGAACTCGCCGGTGATCTCACTGAGTGACTCCTGCGCGAGGCGCAGCTCTTCGGCCACCAGCTCGCCGGCCACGAACACCTCCAGCTGCTCCTTGGCTACCAGCAGCCGCTCGGCGGCACGCTCCAGAGCGTCCAGGTGGCGGCGGCGGGCCATGAAGCCCCCCTCGGTGTTGCCCTGGAAGCCCATGCAGGCTTTCAGATGCTCGCGCAGGGCGGGCAGTCCCAGCTCGGTCTTGGCGGAGATGCGGTAGACCGCGTGGCCCAGCTCCTGACTCGGCGCCAGATCTTCGCCGGTCAGGTCCGCCTTGTTGCGAATGACGGTGAGGCCGATCTTTTTTGGCAACCGATCAACAAATTCCGGCCAGATCTCCCGCGGGTCGACCGCAGCCGTGGTGGTGCCATCCACCATGAACAGCACCCGATCGGCCTGCTCAATCTCGGCCCATGCACGCTCGATGCCGATCTGCTCCACCTTGTCCTGGGTGTCGCGCAGGCCGGCGGTGTCGATGATGTGCAGCGGCATGCCATCCAGATGGATGTGCTCGCGCAGCACGTCGCGGGTGGTACCGGCGATCTCGGTGACGATGGCGGACTCGCGCCCCGCCAGAGCGTTGAGCAGGCTCGATTTGCCGGCGTTGGGGCGACCGGCGATCACCACCTTCATCCCTTCCCGCAGCAGGGCGCCCTGCTTGGCCTCGCCGCGCACCGCATCCAGTTCGTCCATGATGGCGTAGAGATCGCCAGCCACCTTGCCGTCGGAGAGAAAATCGATCTCCTCGTCCGGGAAGTCGATGGCGGCTTCCACATAGATACGCAGCCGGGTGAGACTCTCCACCAGCTGCTGGATCTTGCCGGAGAACTGCCCCTGCAGGGAGTGCATGGCACTGCGGGCCGCCTGCTCGCTGGAAGCCTCGATGAGGTCGGCGATGGCCTCGGCCTGGGCCAGATCCAGTTTGTCGTTCATGAAGGCGCGCTCGCTGAACTCGCCGGGGCGGGCTGGGCGTAGCCCTTTTATCTGCAGGATGCGGCGCACCAGCATGTCCATGATCACCGGGCCGCCGTGGCCCTGCAGCTCCAGCACGTCTTCGCCGGTGAAGCTGTTGGGGGCCTTGAACAGCAGGGCAATACCCTGATCCAGCGGCTGGCCTTGCTCATCCCTGAACGGCAGATATTCGGCGTAACGCACCCGGGGGAGTTTGCCGAGCACTATCTCGGCGACCTGTTCGGCGGCGGGGCCGGAGACGCGGACTATGCCGACGCCGCCCCGGCCGGGGGCGGTGGCCTGGGCCACGATGGTATCTGTAGTCATCTTGCTTGGCTCATTTGTTCGCTGATGGTTCACAGCAGTGGGGTCATTGTAATAAAAAAGGCGGCCCGAAGGCCGCCTCTTTTGTCATCCATCTTGCCATCGGGAGCGATTAGCTGCGGGTATGCAGGCCTTTCTTCTCCAGCTGACGATAGATGATGGTCTGCTGGGTAATGGAGATGACGTTGCTCACCAGCCAGTACAGGGTCAGACCTGCCGGGAACCAGAGGAACATGAAAGTGAAGATGATCGGCATGAACTGCATCACTTTCTGCTGCATCGGGTCGGTAATGGTGGTCGGGCTCATCTTCTGCAGATACCACATGGAGGCACCCATGAGGATCGGCAGCACGAAGAAGGGGTCCTTCACCGACAGGTCGGTGATCCACAGGGCGAACGGCGCGTGGCGCAGCTCGACGGACTCCATCAGTGCCCAGTAGAGGGCGATGAAGATCGGCATCTGTACCAGGATCGGCAGACAGCCACCCAGCGGGTTGACCTTCTCCTTCTTGTACAGCTCCATCATGCCCTGAGACATCTTCTGGCGATCGTCGCCGAAGCGCTCGCGCAGGGCGGCCAGCTTGGGCTGCAGCATGCGCATCTTGGCCATGGAGGTGTACTGGGCCTTGGTCAGCGGGAACATGACGCCACGCACCAGCAGGGTCAGCATGATGATGGCCAGACCCCAGTTCTGGACGAAGCCGTGGAACACGGTCAGCAGCCAGTGCAGCGGTTGGGCGATGAACCAGAGCCAGCCGTAGTCGACGGTCAGGTCGAGGTGGTTGGCTACCTTGGCCATCTGATCCTGCAGCTTGGGACCGACCCACAGCTTGCTGGTCACTTCGGCCTGCTGGCCGGCAGCGATGTCAACCAGCGGTGCCTTGTAGCCGATGATGGCCTGGTCTTTGCCAGGGATCACACGGCTGTAGAAGCTGTTGGTGTCGTCGGCATTCGGTGCCCAGGCGGAGACGAAGTAGTGTTGCAGCATGGCGACCCAACCACCCTTGGTGGTCTTGTTCAGGTCGGCATCCTTCATCTCGTCGAAGGTGTACTTCTTGTAGCGGGTATCTTCGCTGGAGAAGGCACCACCGCGGTAGGCGCTGGCCACCATGGCGTGACCCTGCTGGTCTTTCGGCGTGGCCACGGTCTGCTTCAGCTGACCGTAGAACTGCACCTGAACCGGCTCGGCAGACTTGTTGTCGATCTTGTAGTCGACGCCGACTGCGTAGTCACCACGCTTGAGGACGAACTCCTTGGTGAAGACCACGCCCTTGCTGTCGGTCCAGGTCATCGGGACGACGACTTGATCCTGACCGTCGGCCAGCTGGTAGCTGGTCTGGGTGGCTTCATAGGTGGGACGACCCTGGGGCTGGCTGTCCGGGCCATTGCGACCAACCAGACCGCTCTGGGCAACATAGAGGTGCTCAGGCTGACTGGTCAGCAGTACGAACGGTTGATCCTTGCCTTCTTCCAGCTTGTGGGCCAGCAGTTCGGCAGAGACGATGTCACCACCCTGGGTATCCAGGGTCAGCTTGAGCACGTCGGAGGTGACGGTGATCAGCTTGCGTGCGGTGTTCGCGTTGGCTTGCTCGGAAACCTGAGGAATATCACCGGTCTGACCGGCTTCAGGTACGAAATGTTCGGTTTGGGCCACGGTAGTCGGGGCCGGCTTCGGAGCCTTGTCGGACTCCCACTGTTGCCAGAGCAAAAAGCTCACGAACAGCAAACCGATCAGGATGAGATTGCGTTGTGATTCCATAGTCTTCAGTTTCTTCGCTTTGGTTGCGGAACCGGGTCATAACCACCCTCGGATAAGGGATGGCATTTTAATAGACGTTTGCTGGCTAACCAAACGCCTTTTATGAAACCGTGAAGTCGGATTGCTTCTATCGCAAATTGGGAACAAGTCGGGGTGAAACGGCAGCGCGGCCCGAGCAGAGGGCTAATGATTAGCTGATACAGGCGTATCAGTTTGACAGCTACCCATTGCAACGGCGTGACAGAGTGCGCCATAGCTTTTCCAGTAACTTGAACAGTTCCTCGTTATCCATCTCCTTCACACCGGCCTTGGCGATTACGACGATGTCGATAGCGGGCAGATTGGCTTGATTGAGGCGGAAACTTTCCCGAACCACCCGTTTTACACGGTTGCGCCAGACGGCACGCTTGAGTGCTTTTTTGGGCACGGCGAGACCAAGGCGAGGGTGTTCGAGCGAATTGGGAGAGGCGAGAAGTGTAATCTGCGGAGAAGCGGCCCGGACAGGCTCGGCGAAAACGCGTTTGAAGTGTTCGGGAGTTAACAGACGTAACTCCCGAGAAAAGGCGTGCTGGGTAGGCATTAGACTACCAGGCGGGCACGACCCTTGGCACGACGAGCGGCCAGAACTTTACGACCGTTGGCAGTTGCCATGCGGGCGCGGAAACCGTGAGAGCGCTTGCGCTTCAGGTTGGACGGTTGAAAAGTACGTTTCATGATTCGATTCCGTATTTCTGTACAGTTTTGATTGTCACACTTAGCCGACGCGCCAGCTATAGCGTGTGACGACTAGCAAAAGAGGCCGAATTCTAAACAGAGTTCGGCTTTTAGTCAATCCGCCGTTCCCTCCCATCCTGCCCCGACCTCGAAAAGGTCTTGGACGAACGTGAGGATCCGAAGGATCAAGGGCTCCGGATTATACTGGCAACCCGGGGTTTAACAAGGATCCTCCAATAAAAAAGGCGGCAATGCCGCCAAAGAGAGAGCTATTTAAGCACTTTACGCAGGAACTCCCGGGTGCGGGGATCCTGCGGATCGACCAATATCTGATCCGGCGGGCCCTGTTCCACGATCCGGCCTCCCTCCATGAAGATCACCCGATCGGCAACATCTCGAGCAAATTCAATCTCATGGGTCACCACCACCATGGTCTGGTGCTGGCGGGCCAGCTCCTTCATCAGGCCCAGTACTTCGTCAACCCATTCGGGATCGAGGGCCGAGGTGGGCTCGTCAAACAGGATTACCTTGGAATGAGCCGCCATGGCCCGGCCGATGCCGACCCGTTGCTGCTGACCGCCCGACAATGAGGCCGGATAGGCGTCCTGCTTGTCGGCAAGACCTATGTCCTTGAGGATGCCGAGGGCGGTGGCACGGGCCTCCGCCTTCGGCTGTTTCCAGACGGTGATCAGCCCCTCGGCGATGTTGTCCAGCGCCGTCTTGTTGGCAAACAGGGCATAGTTCTGGAACACGAAGGAGGCGCGCTTGCGCAGCTCGATGGCCTGCTGTTCGCTGGCCTTGGCCAGGTTGAGCTGCAGATCGTCAATGGCGAGGGTGCCCGTGTCGGGAGTCTCCAGCAGGTTGAGGCAGCGCAGCAGGGTCGACTTGCCGGTGCCGGAGGGGCCGATGATGACGACGATTTCCCCCTTTTTCACCTCCAGATCGATGCTGTTTAGCACCTGATTGCCGTCATATGCTTTGGAGAGGCCGGTTAGCTTGATCATGATGGCCCTCCTTTAAACAGGCGCAGAGTTAAAACGGACTTCCGGCGTGCATTGCAAGCGGGTCGGTTGCGTTGTCATGGCAAACCCCTAATAGGCACGGTTGAGCCGCACTTCCAGCAGATGCTGCAGGCGGGTAAAGAAGATGACTACCACCCAGTAGACCAGGGCCACCGCCATGAAGCTCTCGAAGAACTTGAAGGAGGAGGAGGCTTCCATCTGCGCCTTGCCCATGATCTCGGCCACCCCCAGGGTGAAGGCCAGCGAGGTGCTCTTGATCATGTCGATGAAGTAGTTCATCAGGGACGGCGTGGCGATGCGGGCCGCCTGCGGCAGTATGATCCGCTGCATTGCCTGGTAACGGCTCATGCCGATGCTGAGGGCGGCTTCCATCTGGCTCTTGTGGATGCCAATGATGGAGGCACGAATCGACTCGGCCATGTAGGCGGCAAAGTGCAGGGTCAAACCGACGATGGCGGCGGTGAAGGCATCCATTCCCACGAAGATGGGGAACAACTGCGGCAGCCCGTAGTAGAGCAGGAACAGCTGGACGAGCAGCGGTGTACCCCGAAAGAACGAGATATAGAGCATCGCCAGCCAGTGGATCACGGGAATGCGAAAGACCCGTACTATCGCCAGGGCCAGCGACAGTACGAGTGCCAATGCGAATCCCCACAGGGCCATTTCCATCGTGGTGCCCAGATACTTGAGCAGGATGGGAAACAGCCCCAGCGTGTATTCGAGATCAAATTCCATCATTTATTTGTCGGTGATGTCGGAAGCGAACCATTTTTCAGAGATCTGACGCAGGGAACCATCCTTGCGCATGGCGGTGAGGGCGTCATCGACCTTCTTCAGCAGCGCCTGCTTTTCAGGGGTCTTCAGGAAGGGCAGGGCGTTCTCGATGGTCTCGAACGGTGCGCCAGCCTGTTGCAGCGGCAGCTTGGACTCTTTAATCAGCTGGGCGGTGGAGACGCGGTCCATCACGAAGGCGTCGATGCGGCCCAGGGCAACGTCCTGCTCGAAGGCGGAGTCATAGGTGCGGATGTCGATCTTCTTGTTCGGGTCGTTCTTGCGCAGCAGCTCTTCGAAGTTGGAGCCCAGGTTCACCGCGACCTTCTTGCCTTCCAGATCCTTGATGCCGTGAATGGTGCTGTTGCCCTTGCGCACCACAATCTGGGCGCCGTCATAGACGTAGGGCTGGGAGAAGGCGTACTTGGCCTTGCGCTCGTCGGTGATGGTGATCTGGTTGGAGATGGTGTCGACGCGGCCGGTTTCCAGCATGCCGAACAGGCCGGAGAAGCTGGCGGTCACGAACTCGACCTTGTAGCCGGTGCGCTCGCCGATCTGGTTCCACATGTCCACTTCAAAACCCTGCAGCTTGTCCTGTTTGACGAAGGTGAACGGGAAGTACTTGCCGGACATGCCGACCTTGATGGTTTCCTGGGCGATGGCTTGACCGGACAGGGCGGCCAGCAGAATGGCGGCGCCGGAGACCAGCTTGATGGATGACGTCATGGTGATTCCTCTCTCTCTGTAGTTCTGTATTTTTAGTTGTAAACGCTGGGGTTGCGCTGATGTTATTGGAATAAAACCTAAAGAATAAATGATATTTGGTTATATAAAATAACCGCTTCAGGTCTGGATCTTTGGTGCATCGGTAACGGGATCGGGCTGTGGGTAACTTTGGGGATGAAATCAGATCCACGGCTGCTGGATCCTTGAAAGTCAAGGATCTTATTTGCTGGATCCGCGAGGTCGCGGCTAGAGATCCAGCCGCTAAAAACGTAGAATAGCCGGTCTTTAGTTAATCAATCGACGGGAGTTTAGAGTGACTGCTTCGCTATGGCAGCAGTGCCTTAACCGGCTGCAAGATGAGTTGCCCTCGGCAGAATTCAGCATGTGGATCCGGCCGCTTCAAGCGGAGTTGAGTGACAATACTCTGACCCTGTATGCACCGAATCGTTTCGTTCTGGACTGGGTTCGAGACAAGTATCTCATCCGGGTGAACGGCATCATCAATGAGCTCTGCGGGGTCGATGGCCCCACCCTGCGTTTTGACATCGGCAATCGTCCCCATCCCGTCGCGGTGGCCAGGGCGCCGGCGCGGGGTGCGGATCCTGTGAATAACTCGCAGAAGAGCTGGGAAAGCAAGGCCGAGGCCAAGCCCGAACCGAACCACAAGAGCAACACCAACGTGAACTATACCTTCGAGAATTTCGTCGAGGGTAAGTCCAACCAGTTGGCCCGTGCGGCTGCCCGTCAGGTTGCCGACAATCCGGGTGGGGCCTACAACCCGTTGTTCCTCTATGGCGGCACCGGTCTGGGCAAGACCCACCTGCTGCATGCCGTCGGCAACGCCATCAAGGAGCGCAAGCAGGACGCCAAAGTCATCTACATGCACTCCGAGCGGTTTGTGCAGGACATGGTGAAGGCGCTGCAGAATAACGCCATTGAAGAGTTCAAGCGTTATTACCGTAGCGTCGATGCCCTGCTCATCGATGACATCCAGTTCTTTGCCAACAAGGAGCGCTCCCAGGAGGAGTTCTTCCACACCTTCAATGCCCTGCTCGAAGGCAACCAGCAGATCATCCTGACTTCGGATCGCTATCCGAAGGAGATCAACGGGGTGGAAGATCGTCTCAAGTCCCGCTTCGGCTGGGGCCTGACCGTGGCGATCGAGCCGCCTGAGCTGGAGACGCGTGTCGCCATCCTGATGCGCAAGGCGGACGAGAACCAGATCCACCTGCCGGACGAAGTGGCCTTCTTCATCGCCAAGCGACTGCGCTCCAACGTGCGCGAGCTGGAAGGTGCCCTCAACCGGGTGATCGCCAATGCCAACTTCACCGGTCGCGCCATCAACATCGACTTCGTGCGCGAAGCGCTGCGCGATTTGCTGGCGTTGCAGGAGAAGCTGGTCACCATCGACAATATTCAGAAGACGGTGGCGGAGTACTACAAGATCAAGCTGGCGGATCTGCTCTCCAAGCGCCGTTCCCGCTCCGTTGCCCGTCCACGCCAGCTGGCGATGGCACTGGCCAAGGAGCTGACCAACCATAGCTTGCCGGAGATAGGTGATGCCTTTGGTGGTCGTGACCACACTACCGTGCTTCATGCCTGCCGCAAGATCGAGCAGCTGAAGGAAGAGAGTCACGACATCAAGGAAGACTATTCCAACCTGATCCGTACCCTTTCTTCCTGATGACGGAACTGAGTGCACAGATGCAGCTTGAACATGCCAACCTGATCCGAAACCTTTACTCCTAATCACAACGGAGAGCACAGATGCAGCTCGAAATTAGCCGTGAGGCCCTGTTACGTCCTCTGCAACTGGTGTCCGGTGCCCTGGGTGGCCGGCCGACCCTGCCGATCCTCGGCAACGTGCTGCTTGATGTCAGCAACGGTCTGCTGTCACTGACCGGTACCGACCTCGAAGTGGAGATGATCGGTCAGGTCTATCTCAACAGCGACAGTCAGGATGGCCGCACCACAGTACCGGCGCGCAAGCTGCTGGATATCTGTCGCGGTCTGCCGGAGGGGGCGGACATTCGTCTCAATACCGAAGGCGAGCGCCTGATCATCCGCTCCGGCCGCTCCCGCTTCAACCTGTCGACCCTGCCGGCCACCGAATACCCGAACATCGAGGATTGGGAATCCGTGCTCGAGTTCGACATCGGCCAGCTGGAGCTGAAAAAACTCATCGACGCGACCCAGTTCTCCATGGCGAGCCAGGACGTGCGCTATTACCTGAACGGCATGCTGTTCGAGAGCGAGGGGCACGGCCTGCGTACCGTGGCCACCGATGGTCACCGGCTGGCGACCTGCCGCCGCGAGGTGGTGAGCGAATCGCTGCCCGATCATCAGGTCATCCTGCCGCGTAAAGGCGTGCTGGAACTGGTGCGCCTGCTGGAAGCGGAAGACAAGCCGGTACGGCTGCAGATCGGCCGCAGCAACCTGCGCGCCGCCCTCGACGGTTTCATCTTCACCTCCAAGCTGGTGGATGGCCGTTTCCCGGACTGGCGCCGCGTCATTCCGCGCAACAGCGACAAGGCCCTGATCGCCGGCCGTGAGGATCTGCGCCAGGCCTTTGCCCGTGCCGCCATCCTCTCCAACGAGAAATTCCGTGGGGTGCGTCTCAATCTGCAGGAAAACCTGCTGCGCATCACCGCCAACAACCCGGAACAGGAAGAAGCCGAAGAGCTGCTTGACGTACAATACGAAGCCGGCGAGATGGAGATCGGTTTCAACGTCTCTTATGTGCTGGACGTGCTGAATACGTTAAAATGTGACCAAATCCGGATCAGCCTGAGCGATTCCATCAGCAGCGCCATTATTGAGGATTTTGACAGTCAGGATGCTCAGTACGTGGTAATGCCGATGCGGATCTAGTCGTGTCCCTGGTCAAACTCCAGCTCAGCGACTTTCGCAATATCCAGCAGGCCAGTCTCGCGCTGTCACCCGGCCTCAATATCCTGGTCGGGTGCAACGGCAGCGGCAAGACCAGCGTGCTGGAAGCCATTCACTACCTCGGTCTCGGTCGCTCCTTTCGCACTCACCTGACCGGGCGGGTCATCCGCCAGGGGGAGAGGGCGTTTACCCTGTTCGCCCAGTGCGAACTGGAGGGGTGCCAGGTGCCCATCGGCCTCGCCAAGGACAAGAGTGGCGAGACCCAGCTCAAGATTGCCGGTGCCCAGGCCCAGCGCCTGGCCGACCTGGCCGAGCTGCTGCCGGTGCAGCTGATCCACCCGGATGGCTTCAACCTGCTGACCGGCGGGCCCCAGGCTCGCCGAGCCTGGCTCGACTGGGGTGTTTTTCATCAGGAACCGACCTTCTTCTCCCTGTGGGGACGGGTACGGCGGCTGCTGAAACAGCGCAATGCACTGCTGCGCCAGAGCACCCAGTATCGCCAACTGGCGTTCTGGGATCAGGAGCTGGTGCGGTTGGGGGGAGAGCTGGCCGAGTTTCGCGCCAGTTATTGTCAGGCCATTACCCCCCTGATCAAGGAGATGACGGCGGACTTTTTGCCGGAATTCGACATCAGCCTTGGATTCTATCGAGGCTGGGAAAAAGATACCCCGCTCAATGAATTGCTGGAGGCGGGGTTTGAGCGGGATCGGACGCTGGGTTACACGGGCGTTGGTCCGCAGAAGGCCGATGTGCGCCTCAAGGCGAACGGCGTGCCCGCTCAGGATATTTTGTCCAGGGGTCAGCTGAAGTTGTTGGTCTGTGCCATGCGACTGGCCCAAGGGCTCTATTTGAATCAACATAGCAGCCGTGGCTGTATTTTTTTAATTGATGATTTTGCCTCTGAACTGGATGTCGACAAGCGCCGATTGCTGGCCGCAAGGCTGAAGCAGTGTGCGTCCCAGGTGTTCATTACCGCCATCGACACCGGTCAGCTCGCAGACATGATGGATGCGAATGACTGCAAGTTGTTCCACGTGGAACAAGGCAAGATCTCCGAAACGTTAGAGAAGGCAGAGAGTAAGCTATGAGTGAAAATACTTACGACTCCTCGAATATCAAGGTACTGAAGGGCCTGGATGCGGTCCGCAAGCGCCCGGGGATGTATATCGGCGATACAGATGATGGCTCGGGCCTGCACCACATGGTGTTCGAAGTGGTCGATAACTCCATTGACGAGGCGCTCGCTGGCTACTGCTCCGATATTCAGGTCAAAATCCACTCCGATGGTTCCGTCTCCGTCCGTGACAACGGCCGCGGCATTCCTGTCGACATTCACCCGGAAGAGGGTCGCTCCGCCGCAGAAGTCATCATGACCGTGCTGCACGCCGGCGGCAAATTCGATGACAACTCCTACAAGGTGTCCGGCGGTCTGCACGGCGTGGGCGTCTCCGTGGTGAACGCGCTCTCTGACAAGCTGTTGCTGACCATCCGTCGCAACGGTCACGTCTACGAGCAGACCTATCACCTGGGCGAGCCACAGGCTCCGCTCAAGCAGATCGGCGATGCCACCACCACCGGGACCGAAGTGCGTTTCTGGCCGAGCCCGACCATCTTCAGCGACACCCTGTTCCATTACGAGATCCTGGCCAAGCGCCTGCGCGAGCTCTCCTTCCTCAACTCCGGCGTTTCCATCCGTCTGATGGACGAGCGTGACGGCCGCGAGGCGCACTTCTGCTACGAAGGCGGCATCAAGGCGTTTGTCGAGTACCTGAACCAGAACAAGACCCCGATCCATCCGAAGGTGTTCCACTTCACCACCGAGCAGGACGGCATCGGCGTCGAAGTGGCGATGCAGTGGAACGACGCCTATCAGGAAGGGGTCTACTGCTTCACCAACAACATTCCGCAGCGTGATGGCGGCACCCACCTGGTGGGCTTCCGTACCGCGCTGACCCGTACCCTCAACTCCTACATGGACAAAGAGGACTACAGCAAGAAGGCCAAGTCTGCCGCCAGTGGCGACGACGTGCGTGAAGGTCTGATTGCCGTTATCTCCGTCAAGGTGCCTGACCCTAAGTTCTCCTCCCAGACCAAGGACAAGCTGGTCTCTTCCGAAGTGAAGACCGCCGTCGAACAGGCGATGGGCGAGAAGCTGGCCGACTTCCTGCTGGAAAACCCGGGCGATGCCAAGATCGTGGTCAACAAGATCATCGATGCGGCCCGTGCCCGTGAAGCGGCCCGCAAGGCCCGCGAACTGACCCGCCGCAAAGGCGCGCTGGATATCGCTGGTCTGCCCGGCAAGCTGGCCGACTGTCAGGAAAAAGACCCGGCGCTCTCCGAACTCTACATTGTGGAAGGGGACTCTGCTGGCGGTTCCGCCAAGCAGGGTCGCAACCGAAAGAACCAGGCCATCCTGCCGCTCAAGGGCAAGATCCTGAACGTGGAGAAAGCCCGTTTCGACAAGATGATCTCCTCCCAGGAGGTGGGCACCCTGATCACCGCACTGGGCTGCGGTATCGGTCGCGACGAGTACAACCCGGACAAGCTGCGCTATCACAACATCATCATCATGACCGATGCGGACGTCGATGGTGCGCACATCCGTACCCTGCTGCTGACCTTCTTCTATCGTCAGATGCCGGAAATCATCGAGCGTGGCTATGTCTACATCGCCCAGCCGCCGCTCTACAAGGTGAAGAAGGGCAAGCAGGAGCAGTACCTGAAAGACGAGGACGCGCTGCTGCAATATCAGACCGCCATGGCGCTGGATGGTGCAACCCTGCACGTCAACGAGTCTGCCCCGGCCATCGGTGGCGAGGCACTGGAGCGTCTGGTCAACCAGCATCGCGCCGTGACCCACCTCATCACCCGCATGTCCCGCCGTGCGCCAGAAGCCGTGCTGACCCAGCTGATCTATCAGCCGGAACTGAACGAAGCACTGCTGACCAGCGAGAGCGATCTGCAGGCCTGGTGCCAGAGCATGGAAGCCGTGCTCAACGAGAGCAACCACGGTATCCAGTACCAGATGCAGGTGCGCCGCGATGAAGAGCGCCGTCTGTTCGTGCCGCACGCCGTGGTACGTCAGCACGGTGTTGACCGCGAATACCCGATCAGCTACGACTTCCTGCAATCCTCCGAGTACCGTCAGCTGGTCTCGCTGGGCAAGGAGATCGCCAACCTGATCGAGGAAGGTGGTTACATCAAGCGTGGCGAGAAGGTGAAGCCGGTCGCCAGCTTCGTCGAAGCGGTCGAGTGGCTGATGGGCGAAGGCAAGCGCGGCATCTATATCCAGCGCTATAAAGGGTTGGGTGAGATGAACCCGGACCAGCTGTGGGAAACCACCATGGATCCGGAAGCCCGTCGCATGCTGCGCGTCACCATCGATGATGCCGTCGGTGCCGACCAGCTCTTCTCCACCCTGATGGGTGACGCAGTAGAGCCGCGTCGCGACTTTATTGAGACCAACGCCCTGCGCGTGGCCAACCTCGACGTTTAATCAGACTCGCTGATTGCATTAAAAAGCCGCTCACAAGAGCGGCTTTTTTACATCTGTAGTCTGCTTTATCAGAGCATTTTGCTCATGATGACCAGGTTGTGGGGTAGAACTTCACCATCGCTAGCCGTGCGATGACGCAACGCTGGCACTATGTGGTGGATGACCCTGAACCCCAGCTTGGTATAGAAAGGCTCGGCGGCCTGGGTACCGAGATTGACCTCATAGACCTTTTGCTGCTTCAGGTAATCCAGCACGGTATTGGCGAGCAGGGTGCCGGTTCCTGCGGCTTGCCCAGGTTGCACCACCACAGTGCCGATATAGGCGTATCGCCGATTGTCTGTGGAGTAGATAGACCCGGACATACCTCCCTGCAGTTCACCATTCTCATCGCGCAGCATCAAGACAAAGGTCGGCTGGATTTTGGGATCCTGCTCGTTGACGGCTTCGATGTAGAGGGTTTTGCCTGCTGGCTGAGAACCGCAATGCGCTCTAAATATTGCAGTGTGATCCGGGCCTGCGGGCATATGAACGGCTTCGTGCAGATAACCGCTTTGGGTGAGAGGGGAATAGAGCTCCTGATACGTGGTGAGTATCACCACCTCATTGATGAGGTGGCCCTGCTGCCGTTGTTCATCGATCAGCTGATCCAGATAATCGAGCGGAGTACCGAGAAAGCTGGCTTCCGAGTAGTGGACGATGACGTTGGGGTTGAAGCCAAACTCCTGCTCACGCAGTTGCAGCAGGGCAAAAAGAGCCAACTGCTTCTCGCTCAGTTCATCGGCTGTGCAGTTCTCTGGCTGATACAGCTTGAGTGGATTATGTCGAGTGGTCATTGTTTATCCATAAAATGATGCGCGCAGATGATAACACAGCCGATGGGATGGGCACGTTCCACGTGGAACATTGAACCGGATTACCCCAGCTCAGGTGCCGGGCAGTAGAGGCGTAGACGATGGCCATCCGGATCGAGGGCCATGCAGGTGTAGCCAAACTCCATCTTGGTCGGCGCCTGGATCAGGGTGAGCCCGCGCGCCAGCCACTCGGCAGACAGGCGATCGACGGCATCATCATCGGGGAGGGCAAAGGCCAGCTCTATCGCTCCGGCCATTTGGGTCACGGCAGGTTCGACCGTGGCGCTGGACCAGAGTGCCAGTCTGGCGCCCGATTCGAACACGAACATGGCAAAGGTAGGTGACTCCTCCACCGGTTCACGCCCGAACAACTCGCGGTAGAAGAGCGCGCTGCGGGTCGGATTGGTAACGTAGAGGATGGTGAACTGGGGGACTAACATGGTGATGCTCCTTGCTGATGAGATGGCGCATCGGCGCCGACCCCGTCAGCATGGCGCTGCCTGCTGTCAGTTTCTGTCAGCAATGAATCTGGGCTGCGGGATCTGCTGGCTGGCGCGCCACTCCTTGAGTAGCCGCTCCCGATTGCCCGGATAAGATTCCGCTTCCAGCCGCATCGCGCTGATCCTGTCCACCCGAAAGTGACGAAAGCCCTGGCGCAGCTCGCACCAGGCCACCAGTACCCGCACCTGATCGAAGTAGCCGAGGGCACAGGGCCAGACGGTGCGCTCCGAACTCTCCTCCTTGAGATCCCGATAGCTCAGGCTCACCTTGCGCTGCTGGCGGATGGCGCTGCGCAGGGGGGCTTCATCGGTGAGGCTGTCGCTGCGGGAGGTGCCGATCAGTAAGGCATTGGCATGCAGCTGTTGGCGGTAGTCGGCGGGCAGCACGGCCTCTATCTTGGCCAGCGCGCTGCTGGCGGCGGTACTGAGGGCATGGTCGGCATGGGCCGCTACCCAGCGTGAGCCCAGCACCAGCGCATCCAGCTCCTCCTCGCTGAACATCAGCGGCGGCAGCATGAAGCCGGGGCGAAGCACATAGCCGATGCCCGCTTCCCCCTCGATGTGGGCGCCCTGTGCCTGCAGGGTGGCGATATCCCGATAGAGGGTGCGCAGGCTGATGCCAAACTGGCTGGCCAGTTCCTCACCGGTGATGGCGTAGCGGTGGCCGCGCAGCAGCTGGAGCAGGGTCAGCAGGCGTTCGGAACGGGACATGGAATGACTCCTCGGGATCTCTGGTTAGCCTGCCATAGCGGAGTGAGCGGGTACAGCGGGCATCATCAGGAGTTATGGTCACGAAAAGATCGTCGCCACTCGCTGGGGGAGATGGCAAAGCGGGCGCGGAAGTGGTTGCGCAGGGAGGTGGCACTCTTGAAGCCAACCAGCTCGGCAATGCGGTCGATGGAATGGCCGCTCACTTCCAGCAACTCCTGACTGCGCCTGAGCCGTTCCGCCAGCAGCCATTCACCCACCGAGAGACCGGTTGCCTGATGAAAACGGCGGGTAAAGGTGCGTCTGCTCATCAGGGTGTGATCTGCCAGAGAGTCCAGGGTGTGAGGCTCGGCCAGATGGGCACGCAGGTGATCGAGCAACTGGTTCATCCGGACATCGCGGGTGGAGGCGGGCACCGGCTGCTCGATAAACTGGGCCTGCCCCCCTTCCCGGTGAGGTGGGATCACCAGCCGCCGCGCCACCTTGTTGGCGATGGCCGAGCCATGGTACTGGCGCACCAGATAGAGGCAGCAGTCCAGCCCGGCGGCAGTGCCTGCCGAGGTGACCAGCCCATCATCATCGACATAGAGGGCGTTGGTATCGAGTTGCACGCAGGGAAAGCGGCGGCAGAAATCCTGTTCGTACTCCCAGTGGGTCGATGCCTTGCGACCATTGAGCAGCCCGGCGTAGGCGAGCACATAGGTGCCGAGGCAGAGCCCGACCAGCCGGGCACCTCTGGCTCTGGCGGCAATCAGGGCATCGAGCAGCTGTGCTGGTGGCCGTGCTGCCGGGTCGTGCCAGAAGGGGATGACGATGATCTCCGCCTCGGCCAGCACCTCCAGCCCATGGGGAGCCTGAATGGTGAAGCCTTGCGCCGAGTGTGAATGAGGGTTGCCATCGCCGCAGCAGATCTTGAGCTCGAACAGCGGCTGGTCCGGCAGGATATCGCCGAAGATGAGGCAGGGGACGGCGCAGTGAAAAGGGCTGAAGTGATCGAAGGTCACCACGGCAACGATCGGGGTGGTCATGGTGTTGGCTCCTCTCTGCGCGCAGACCACTCATCATAAGCGTTCGGCAGTGAAAGCCGAAGGGCCATGTCTGGCATGGCCCTCTTGTGGATCACAGTGATATCGCCTCGCCATCTTGCGGCACCCGTACCCGATCCATCATGCCCCGTTTCGCCAGATAGTCGCGCAGCTCTAGGCGTGACAGCACGGCGTGATTGACCGCCTCCATATGGCTGGCGATCAGCGTGGCTTGCGGTGCAGCCTGATAAACGGCGGCGACATCCTCCTTGCCCATGATGATGGAACCGAGCCCGGGCACCTGTGCATCGCCACAGTTGAGGATGATGACCTCGGGCTGATGCTGTTGCAGGGCTTGCTCGACCCAGGGATGCCAGATGGTATCACCGGCCAGATAGAGGCACTGTTCATCGGGGTGGGAGAAGACCACGCCGCACACCTCTCCCATGCGCTCGCCCAGTACCGCCATCAACTGGTCGCTGCCGTGCTGGCCACCGGTCCGCTGCAGGCGAATACCGGCAAACTCGGGCTGGTCGCTCAGCAGGCGCACATCCTCAAAGCCACTGGCACGAATGGCATCGGCATCTTTCTGATGTTGCACCAAGAGCGGCAGATGCTTGGGGATCCGGGCTCTGGCGGCATCATCCCAGTGGTCGGGATGGTCGTGGGTGACGATAACGGCGTCCACATCGACCAGCTCATCGATCGGTAGCGGCAGCTCGACCAGCGGATTGCGCAGCTGGCTGTTGGCAGTGCCTTCAAAGCCGGGGAAGGCCCCCTTGGCAGAGAGCATGGGGTCGATCAGAAAGCGGGTGCCGGCATAGTCGAGCAGCAAGGTGGCGTTGCGAACCTGGGTAATCTTCATGGGATGGCTCCATGTTGGCTGGTGGATATGCAACCAATTATGGGAGACGGAGTGAGTTGCCATCAGTGGCCTACGGGTCGATTATCATCACTATCGGGCCAACAGGTTGATGTTCTACAGGTCTGCGCGGCCATTTAAAAAATTTGAAAAAATCCCCTTGAAAGGAAAAAGTGAGCCCCTATATAGGTAACAAGGCCGGAACGCTCGACAGAGGTTTCGACCAGGCACCCGTCCATCAGGAGGGTAAACAATCGGTTATCGCTCAAAAGAGGATAATACTATGCGTTCTATCGACTTTTCTCCGCTCTATCGTTCTGCCATCGGTTTCGATCGTCTGGCCACTCTCATCGAATCTGCCGCCAGCAATGGCAATGCCGGATATCCCCCCTACAACATCGAGCAGCTGGGTGACAGCGACTACCGCATCAGCATGGCGGTGGCGGGCTTTACCCAGGAAGAGCTGGAGCTGAGCTTCCAGGAGAATCTGCTGACGGTGAAGGGCAGCAAGCAGGCCGACACCGAGCGCAACTACCTCTACCAAGGCATTGCCGAACGCGGCTTCGAGCGTCGCTTCCAGCTGGCCGACTACGTGCGGGTGAAGGGGGCCGACCTCAAGAACGGTCTGCTGCACATCGACCTGGTGCGCGAAGTGCCCGAGGCGATGAAGCCCCGCAAGATCGAGATCAACGGCTGACAGCCTGACCTCGTTGCATTGCTGAAGTTTCCCGGGTGCCGATGGCGGGCCCGTGGAGAGTAAACCCTGTTGCTTTATAGAAGGATAGGATCATGCGTAACCTCGATTTTTCTCATCTCTATTCCAATGCCGTCGGCTTCGAGCGGATGGCCCGTGAGCTGGAAGGCCTGTTCGATCAGAAGACCTCGGCCTACCCCCCGTACAACATCGAAAAGCGCGATCACGACAGCTACCTCATCACTGTTGCCGTGGCCGGTTTCGAACGCAATGAGCTGGAGCTGGAGACCGAAAACGGCACCCTCAAGGTGAAGGGGCGCAAGGTCGCCACCATGGGTGAGCGCCAGTTCCTCCATCAGGGGATCGCCGAGCGGGACTTCGAGCTCGCCTTCAAGCTGAGCCAGCATGTAGAGGTGCAGGGAGCCAAGCTGGAGCATGGCCTGCTGACCATAGAGCTGGCCCGCGAGCTGCCGGAGGCGCTCAAGCCCCGCGCCATCCCCATCGGCAAACCCGAGCAGCTGGCGCTGCCCGGCTAAACAGTACCGCTGACCAGCTGATAGAAGAGAGGCCTGCATTGCAGGCCTCTCTGTTTTTGTATCGCCGGGCGGATTAGCCGGCGTAGAGGGTGTTGATCTCGTCGGCCAGGATGGCGATGCCGCGGCGTACCAGCTCCTCGCTCTGGGAGTAGTTGAGGCGGATGCACTCCTGACTGTGACGCCACTCCGGGTCGTCAATGCCGGGGAAGAAGTAATGGCCCGGTACGATCAGCAGGTTCTTCGCCTTCAGTCGCTCGTACAGCTCCTGACAGTGGATCGGCAAGCCTTCGAACCAGAGCCAGAGGAAGAGGGCGCCTTCCGGCTTGTGGATGTGGAAGCGCGGATCGGGGATCGCCTCGCGCAGCAGTTGCACCGCCAACTCCGCCTTCTGCCGATAGAAGGGTTTCACCACCTGTTCGCTGAGGGCGATGATCTCGCCACTCTCGATCATCGGAATGGTGATGGCAGGGCCCAGACTGCCCGGTGCCAGATTGATGATGCCGCTCAGGTTGGTGATGGCCTGAATGATCTTCTCGTCGGCGATGACGATGCCGCAGCGGGTGCCCGGCAACCCCAGCTTGGAGAGGCTCATGCAGAGGATGGTGTTGGCGTTCCAGAACGGCTTGGCCTCGCTGAAGATAATGCCAGGGAAGGGGACGCCATAGGCATTGTCGATCAGTAGCGGAATGCCCTTGTCGCGGGCGATCTGATCGAGGTGCTCGATCTCTTCATCGGTCAGCACGTTGCCGGTCGGGTTAGTGGGGCGGGAGACGCAGATCACCCCGATGTCATCACCCACCTGCAGGCTCTCGAAGTCCACGTGGTACTTGAACTGGCCGTTGGGCAGTTTCTCGATGGTGGGCTTGTAGGCCACGAAGTAGTCGTCCGCCAGAGCCGAGTCAGCATAACCGATGTACTCGGGGGCGAGCGGGAACAGTACCTTCTTCTTGCGGCCATCGGCAAATTCGCCCGCCAGCAGGTTGAACAGATAGAAGAAGGCGTTCTGGCTGCCGTTGGTCAGGGCGATGTTGCGGGCGGAGATCTCCCAGCCCAGCTCCTTGCTGAGCAGGGCCGCCAGCGCCTTGGTGAACCTGTCCTTGCCCTGGGGGCCATCGTAGTTGGCCATCGCCTTCACCAGCTCGCCGTTGTCGAGCAGGCTCTTGGCCTCGGCCTGAAAGCGTTCCAGCATGGCGGGGATGGGGGCTGGGTTGCCACCACCCAGCATGATGGCGTCCGGATTGGTCAGCCCCTGATTAAGGTCATCCATGAGTTGGGTAATACCGGCATGGCGAGTGAACTTCTCGCCGAACAAGGAAAATTCCATTCGGTGACAGATCCAGAGTCAGTTACGGGGGAGCTAGCACCATAGCTCAGTTTAAAAGCGGGTGTCGATCAAAAAAATGGGACGTTCCACGTGGAACAGCAGGCAAAATCTAGTGTGGTGAAAATAACCACTTGTTGGTTCAATCCTGACTACAGGATGTTTTCCAACTGGCGCCATTTATTATCTAAAAACAATTAATTTAAATAAAATCATGTTGTTATAGATGTGGCACGACAATTGGAATAGTTATCTGGTCATCTCAACCACACCGGAGCACACCAGATGAAAATCCTGATCGCAACCTTGATTGCCAGCAGCCTGAGCCTGAACGTCATGGCCGACGAATACCCCAGACCCGAACTGGACAGCGTCAAGCTGGAGCAGGAAATATTGGCCCAGCAGCAGCAGGCCTCCCATGCCGTGGTGGAGGAGGCGATCCACAACCTCAAGCCGCTGGCGCTGGATACCCTGGTGGTGGAGGCGAGCTCGGCCGATGCGACTCACCCCGAGAGTTGAGATAGCGCAAGGGGGTCTGCCCCGTATGTTGCCTGAAGAAGGCGATGAAGGCGCTGTCGCTGGCGAACTCCAGCGCAGCCGCCACCCGACTGATGGGCTCGGCTTCTGCCAGCAGCTCCAGCGCCCGCAGCAGTCGCCACTGCTGACGCCAGGCCTGGTAGCTCATGCCGGTCTCCCGCATGAAGATGCGGCCTATGGTCTTGTCACTGGCACTCACCCGTTCGGCCAGCCGGTTGAGCCGATCGGGCAGGGCGTCACCCTGCTTCACCTCCTGCAGCCAGCCGGCCAGACGCACGTCTGACGGCAGCGGCAACTGCCAGGATTCCCGCGGCGCTTGCGCCAGCTCCTCTTTCAATAATGCCAGCGTGCAGGTCTGCTCTGTCTCCGGCTTGTCCCACGGCCAGAGCGCCATCCGTTCGATGATCTCCCGCAGCAGCGGGTTGACCGCCAGCACCGCCATCTCGGCTGGCAAGCCGGGCTCCGGCTGGAAGTAGAGGGAGCGATAGGCCACCACCCCGCGCATCAGCACCCGATGGGGCAGACCCGCCGGCAACCAGGCGGCCCGCGTCGGCGGCAGCAGGCAGACCTGATCGTCCAGCTCTATGGTCATGCAGCCGGCCTGGGCGAACAGCAGCTGATGGCGCCTGTGCTGGTGGCGGCCAGAGTCGTGCCAGCCGAGGGCGGCGGCGATACCGATGGCACTGCCGTCGTGCTGGTCAGGATCAAAAGGGTGATCGGGAAGAATAAAGGCCATGTGTCCGATTATTGATGTTTATAGTCTTGCTTATTGTAATCGGACAATTGGCGTCACTCTAGAATGACGGCCTCTAGTGAAGGAGGTTTGTCATGAACAACAAGTTGCCACCGCTCTGGCTGGTGGTCGGGCTGATGATGTTTCCCCAGATAGTGGAGACCATCTACAGCCCGGTACTGACCCATATCGCCACTGAGTTTCGGGTGAGTGAGGGGCAGGCATCCCAGACCCTGTCGGTCTATTTTCTGGCGTTTGCGGCGGGCGTGGTTTGCTGGGGTCGGTTGTGCGATCTCATCGGTCGGCGCCCAGCCATGCTGGCGGGGTTGCTGACCTATGGCGCCGGCACCCTGCTGGCGTTGCTGGCCACTCAATTTGAAACCCTGCTGCTGGCCCGGGTCATTGCGGCCTTCGGTGCCGCCGTGGGCTCAGTAGTGACCCAGACCATGCTGCGCGACAGCTATCAGGGCAGCGATCTGGCGCGGGTCTTCTCGGTGATGGGCATAGCGCTCTCCCTCAGCCCAGTGCTGGGGCTGGTGAGCGGCGGCCTGCTGGCCGATGGTTTTGGTTATCTCGGGGTATTTGGCGCCCTGCTGGCACTGGCAATCGGCTTGTTGCTGATTGCCTGCCGGCAGTTGCCGGAAACCCGGCCGATCACCACCCAGCGAGTGGCACTCTGGCCGCTGGTATGCCGGATGGTGCGTGATAGCGGCTTGTGGCGCAGCGCAGCTCTGGTGGCGCTGTTCAACACCATGCTGTTCGGCTACTACAGTCTGGCGCCGTTTCTGTTTGCCGGGCTGGGGTTGAGCGCGGGCGAGTTTGGTTACTCCGGTGTCGTGCTGGCACTGTCGACCCTGGGGGGGAGTCTGGTCAACAAGCGTCTGTTGGGACTTGGCTGGTCGCCTGCCTCGCTGATCCGGCTTGCCGCCTTGTTGGCACTGGGCTCGGGTTGGCTGGTGTGGGCCAGCCAGGCGTCGCTCTGGTTTCTGCTGCCCATGACGGGAGTGGTAGTGGCATTCGGGCTGGCGATCCCCAATGTGCTGAGCCAGGCGCTGCTGGCCTATCGAGAGGTGGCGGGCAGTGCTGGCGCCCTGTTCGGGCTCGGTTACTACCTGCTGCTCAGCCTGGGGTTGGCGGTTGCAGCCAGCTTGCAGGATCTCGGTCTGCTGCTCGGTGGCTGCGGTCTGTTGGCCCTGTGTTGTTGCTGGCGTCGTTCCACGTGAAACATCAGCTGCCGATAAAGCGGTAGCCGATGCCGGATTCGGTCTCGATAAGGGCGGGGTCTTGAGGGTTATCCCCCAGCTTCTTGCGCAGGCTGGCGATGACGATGCGCAGGTAGTGGGTGTCCTCCTTGTGGCTCGGCCCCCAGATGTCGTTGAGCAGCTGGGTCTGCAGCACCAGCTTGCCGGGGTGGCACACCAGCGCCTGCAGCAGGGCGAACTCCTTGCGGGAAAGGGCCACCTCTTCCTCCCCCAGGGTGACCCTGTGGCTGCTGCTGTCCAGGGTCAGCCCGCATTGGGGGAAGTGGCGGCACTCACCGCTGCTGACCCCGGCCCGCTGGCGCAGCAGCACCCGGATACGGGCCATCATTTCACCGACGCCGAACGGCTTGCTCATGTAGTCATTGGCTCCGGCATCCAGCAGGCGCACCTTCTCCTGCTCCGAGTCCCGCGCCGACAGCACCAGTACCGGATGCTGATGGTGCTCGCGAATGGCCTGCAACACCTGAAGACCATCCCCATCCGGCAGGCCCAGATCCAGGATCACCAGGTCGGGGTTGAGGTGGCGATACTGCGCTAGCCCCTCGTTGACGCCAACGGCCTCGCTGACCTGATGACCTTCGGCGATCAGGCTGATCCGCAAAAAACGGCGGATGGCCGCCTCGTCGTCGATGACCAGTATGTGAGCCATTCAACCTCCAGCTCGCTGATGAAAAAGGGCGGCGACCATCAGGCCGCCGGAGCATTGAGGGCCAGCGGCAGGGAGATGCGCATGCAGGTACCGTTGCCGTTGGGGCCGGAAAAGGCCCAGATGCGGCCCCCATGGACCTCTATCATAGCGCGGGAAATGGCGAGGCCAAGCCCGGTACCGCGGCTGCCGCAATCACCGACCGGCTGGGTGTAGAAGAGGTTGAAGATCTTGTCCCGGTCAGACTCGGCGATGCCGACCCCGATATCTATGATGTCGATGATGAGGTCGGGGTCCGCCAGCATCACCTTGAACTCGATGGGGGTGCCGGCCGGCGAGTAGCGGGAGGCGTTGTCGAGGATATTGACCAGCACCTGCTCGATCAGGGCGCCGTGCACATAGAGACGGGGTATCTGCTGATCGAAGTGCACCAGCAGCTTGTGCTGGCGCCAGGAGGAGTCGAGCCGGCGGCGGGCATTCTCCACCAGATCCGCCAGATCGACCCAGTCCCGTTTCAGCTGGAAGTCAGGTGAGCCGATGCGGGTCATGTCCAGCAGGTTCTGCACATAGCTGTGCAGGCGGCGCGCCTCCTCCTGCACCGAGTGCAACAGCTCGCTGCGGTCTTCGCTGCTGATCCGGTCACCATATTCCAGCAGGGTGCTGCCGGCACCTATGATGGTGGCGAGCGGTGTCTTCAAATCGTGGGAGACAGAAGAGAGCAGGGCGGCGCGCATCCGGTCGGTCTCTGCCTGCAGCTGGCTGTCGGCCAGCCGCTCGTTGAGGTCGATCCGGGCCAGGGCGGCGCGGATATCGGTGAGCAGCGCCTGCAGCTGATGCTCGGCCGAGGAGGCGAGCGGATTGGCCAGCAGTATGCCCAGCACCAGGTCATCGCTGAGGTGATGGTACTGGGCCTCGGCCGCGTTGAGGGTGGCGGTGTGGGCGCCGGCGCTCTGTTTCTGGGCCAGACACCAGTCGATGGCCGCCTTGTCGGTCTGTCCCGGTTTGTGCTCGGTCGAGCCGGCCCAGTACTGGTAGTGCCGATCGAGGGCAAACACCGGCTGACCCAGTGCCAGCGAGATGGCCTGGCTCCCTTGCCTGAGCACCTCGACCGGGCTGCTGGCGGTGGCCAGCCCCTGGCTCAGGGAGAGCAGGGCGTTGCCCAGCTGCTGGGTCTCGCGCAGGCCGACCAGCTGCTGGCGCTGACGGGAGGCGAGCCGTCCGGCCGTGATGCCGACGATGAGCAGCACGAACAGGGTGAGCAGGTCGCTGTGGCTGGCCACGCTGAGGGAGAAGTAGGGGACGGTGAACAGCAGGTTGTGGCCGACGAAGCCCAGCACGGCGGCCAGGATGGCGGGCACCAGGCTGGTGGTGAGCGCGGTGGCCAGTACCCCCAGCACGAACAGCATGGGCAGGGAGGCGGGCGGCAGCCAGTGGGATAGCCCCCAGACGGCGGCCGAGGTGGTCCCCATGATGACCACCGCCAGCAGGCTCTGGCGAATGTCCTTGGGGTGAAGCGGTTGCCAGTTCAGGCCGGGTTTGCGCTTCTCTGTGTCCACCAGGGTGATCTCGAGCCCCTGTGCCTGCCTGAGCAGATGCTGCACCAGCGAGCGGCGCCACGGCGCCTTGTGGGGCTTGCCCAGCAGCAGTTGCGACACCTGCTGCTGTTCGGCCGTCTCCAGCAGGGCATCGGCCACCGCCGGGCTGGAGAGGGTCAGCACCTTGGCACCCAGCTGGGAGGCGAGCGCCAGCGCCTGCTCCTGCTCGGCGGAACGCTGCCCCTTGCTGTCGACGTGCACCACCAGCCAGGGCAGCTGGCGGCGCTGGGCGAAGCGGTGGCCGTAGCGCACCAGGGCGGCGCCGTGCTCGTCGCCGAGGCAGACCATCAGCTTGCCTCTCAGCGGCAGTGTGGTCTTGCCGGCGGCCTGCCACTGCAGTTGCAGATCCCCCTCCACGTGGCTGGCGGCGGTCTGCATCGCCAGCTCCCGCAGGGCGGTCAGGTTGTTGAGGGAGAAGAAGGACTGCAGGGCGGCCTTGGCCTGGTGGGGCACATAGACCTTGCCCTCCTTGAGGCGGCCGAGCAGCTCCTTGGGGGGGAGGTCGATCAGCACCAGGCTGTCGGCTTCCAGCAGCACCTGATCGGGCAGGGTCTCCTTGACCCTTACCCCGGTCAGCTGCCACACCAGATCATTGAGGCTCTCCAGGTGCTGCACGTTGAGGGTGGTGTAGACGTCGATACCGGCGCCGAGCAGCTCCTCCACATCCTGCCAGCGCTTCTCGTGGCGGCTGCCAGGGGCGTTGCTGTGGGCCAGCTCGTCCACCACGGCGATGGCGGGTTTGCGGGTCAGCAGGCCGTCCAGATCCATCTCCTCCAACCGCTGCTGGCGGTGCAGGTGCAGCTTGCGCGGCTGGATGGCGAGCTTGTCGAGCAGGGCCAGGGTCTCCTGGCGGCCGTGGGTCTCCACCACCCCGATCAGGATGTCGACCCCCTCTTTGGCCTGTTCCCGCACCGCCTGCAGCATGGCGTAGGTCTTGCCCACGCCGGGGGCGGCGCCGAGAAACACCTTCAGCTTGCCCCTGTGCTCCTGTTCCAGGCTCGCCAGCAGGGCGTCCGCCCTCACTTCATCACGCATCCCCGCGCTCCCGTTGCATCGGCCGAACCGCGGCCGTGACCTCATTGCTCATGCTTGTCCCCGTTGTCGAAAGGGAGCCTTCCCGAACGGCAAGGAGCGCCCTCAGGCGCCCTTTTGATGATCGAGTTGCAGGTTCAACTGGAGAATGTTGACCACCTGCGGGCCAAGGATACCAGCTTGTGCCGCCGACTTGACCTGCTCCGTCAGCCGAACGGGATCCAGCCCCCGTTGCCCGGCGACCCGATCCACCTGAGCCAGCACCGCATCGAGCGGCAGATGGGGATCGAGGCCGGAGGCGGAGCGGGTCAGCAGGGCGGGGACCCTGGCTTCCGGCTGCGCCCTGGCTGCCGCTGCGGCAAACTCGGCCCGCAGCGGCGAGCTCATCCCCAGGTTGCTGGCGCCGCCACCTATGGTGGCGAAGTCGCTGGCGGAGGGGCGGGAGTGGAAGTAGTCGGCCCGCTCGAACTTCTGGGCCAGCAGGGCGCTGCCGACCACCTGCTGCTTGTCGTTGGTGAGCTGGCTGCCGTTGGCCTGCCAGGGGAAAACAAGCTGGGCCAGCCCGGTGACGGCCAGCGGATAAGCCACTCCCAGCAGCAGGGTCAGGGTCAGCAGGGTTCTGATTGCTATCATGATTCTCTTGCTCCAAATACGTTGGTTGGATGCGGGTCTGCCCCGCATCCGGTAATGCCGTTACACCAGCCCCAGGCCGGTGATAACCAGGTCGATCAACTTGATACCGATGAAGGGCACTATCAGACCGCCAACGCCGTAGAGCAGCAGGTTGCGACGCAGCAGGCTGGCCGCCGTGCCCTGCAGGCTGACCCCGCGCAGGGCCAGCGGCACCAGCGCCACTATGGTCAGGGCGTTGAAGATGATGGCCGACAGGATGGCGCTCTCGGGGCTGCCCAGCTGCATCAGGTTCAGCGCCCCCAGCTGTGGATAGGCGGCGATGAACAGGGCCGGCAGAATGGCGAAGTACTTGGCCACGTCGTTGGCGATGGAGAAGGTGGTCAGGGCGCCACGGGTTACCAGCAGCTGCTTGCCCACCAGCACCACGTCCAGCAACTTGGTGGGGTTGGAGTCGAGATCCACCAGGTTGCCCGCCTCCTTGGCGGCCTGGGTGCCCTCGTTCATGGCCAGCCCCACGTCGGCCTGGGCCAGTGCCGGTGCGTCGTTGGCGCCGTCCCCGCACATGGCCACCAGCCGGCCGTCGGCCTGCTCCTGGCGGATGTAGGCCAGCTTCTTCTCCGGTGTCGCCTCGGCGATGAAGTCGTCCACCCCGGCCTCGGCGGCGATGGCTGCGGCGGTCAGCGGGTTGTCACCGGTGATCATCACGGTGCGGATCCCCATGTGGCGCAGGATCTGGAAGCGAGCCTTGATGCCCGGCTTGATGATGTCCTTGAGGAACACCACCCCCAGCAGCTTCTCGTGGGTGCAGACCAGCAGCGGTGTGCCGCCCTGGCGAGCTATGCTGTCGACCGACTTGAGGATGGGCTCGGGCACCGCCTTGCGATCGAGGGAGAGGTAGCGCAGCACGGCGTCCACTGCTCCCTTGCGATATTGATGACCGTTGCGGTCCAGCCCGCTCAGCCGGGTCTCGGCGCTGAAGGGGATGAGGATATCGCTCTCCAGCTGGCTCGGTCTGGTGTGGCTCTTGCCAGCCAGGGTCAGGATGGACTTGCCCTCCGGCGTGTTGTCACCGAGCGAGGCCAGCATGGCGGCCTGGGCCAGCAGGGCCGGATCGATACCGGGGGCCGGGATCAGCTCGTCCGCCATCCGGTTGCCGAAGGTGATGGTGCCGGTCTTGTCCAGCAGCAGGGTGCGCACGTCGCCGGCAGCCTCCACCGCCCGGCCCGACTTGGCGATGACGTTGAGCTTCACCAGCCGGTCCATGCCGGCGATGCCGATGGCGGAGAGCAGACCGCCGATGGTGGTCGGGATCAGGGTGATGAACAGGGCCAGCAGGTAGAGCCGGGGCACCTGGGTGCCGTTGTAGTCGAGGAACCAGGGCAGGGTGGCCACCACCAGCAGGAAGATCAGGGTCAGCCCCACCAGCAGGGCGTCCAGCGCCATCTCGTTGGGGGTCTTCTGGCGCTTGGCCCCTTCCACCAGCGCAATCATGCGATCCAGGGTGCTTTCACCCGGATTGTTGCTGATGCGCACCCAGATCTCGTCGGAGACGACGGTAGTGTTGCCGGTCACGCCGCTGCGATCGGTGCCCGACTCGCGGATGACGGGGGCGGATTCACCCGTGATGGCGGCCTCGTTGACCGAGGCGATGCCGGCGACCACTTCGCCGTCGGCGGGGATCATCTCGCCGCTGCGCACCAGCACCAGATCGCCCTTGCGCAGGCTGGTGGCCGGCACCCATTCCCCCTTGTCATCCTGCGGATGGGTGACCCGACGCGCCCTGAGCTGGCTCATGCCCGCCTTCAGGCTGTCAGCCCGCGCCTTGCCGCGCCCCTCGGCCAGGGTCTCGGCGAAGTTGGCAAACCAGAGGGTGAGCCAGAGCCAGGCGGTCAGCTGCCAGGCCAGCGAAGGGGCAACGCCGGAGACAGGTTGTCCCAGCAGGGATTCCACGCTGGCCATCACGGCCGCCAGCCAGAGGGTGAACAGGATGGGGCTGCCGAGCAGCGCCCTGGGGTTGAAGCGATAGAGGGCTTCCACCATGGCCTGCATGATCTGTGATTTCTGTTTCTTGCCCTTCACCTTGAGGGTGTCGGTGCTCATTGAAGCGGACTTGCTCATTGGAAAGCTCCCAGCATCGAATAGTTGACCACGGCGATCAGTGAGGTGTGCAGCATCAGAAGGCACCTCCCAGCAGGCTCAGGTGTTCCGCCACCGGACCCAGCGCCAGCACCGGCAGGAAGGAGAGGCCCCCCATCAGCAGCACGGTGACGATCAGCAGGGTTATGAAGAGCGGGCCGCTGACGGGGAAGTCCCCTTCGCTTCGCTCCTGGCGCGGGGCGCGGGCCAGCTGGCCGGCGATGGCCAGCACCGGAATGATGTAGCCGAAGCGGCCGAGCAGCATGGCCAGCCCGATGGCGATGCACTGCCAGCTGTCGGCGGCGGCCAGGCCGGCGAAGGCGGAGCCGTTGTTGCCGGCGGCCGAGGCGTAGGCATAGATCAGTCGGGACAGGCCGTGGGGGCCGTCGTGACCGATGACGGTGGCGGAGTCCGGCATCAGCAGGGTAATGCCGCCGATCACCAATACCCCGACCGGCATCACCAGCATGCTGGCGACCACCCATTTCATCTCGGTGATGCCGAGCCGCTTGCCCAGATAGGTCGGGGTACGCCCCACCATCAGGCCGCACAGGAACACGGTCAGCAACACGAACAGCATCATGCCGTAGATGCCGGAGCCGACCCCGCCGAAGATGACCTCGCCGAGCAGCATGTTGATCATGCCGACCATGCCGCCGAGAGGTGTGAAGCTGTCGTGCATGGCGTTGACCGAGCCGTTGGAGGCGCTGGTGGTCGCCACTTCCCAGATGCTGGAGAGCAGGGGGCCGAAGCGGCTCTCCTTGCCTTCCCAGTTTCCTGCCATGCTGCTGGCGTCAGTGGTGAGCTGGGCGAGGGCTGGGTCCGGTTTCAGCTCCTGGGTGATGGAGACGAAGAGCCCGATCACCATCATCAGGGTCATGGCGACAAGGATGGCGCGGCTGTGGGCCAGGTCCTTCACGTAGCGACCCAGGGTGCAGACCATGGCGGCGGCCAGCGTCAGCAGGGCGACCATCTCCAGCCAGTTGGAGAGGGCGGTCGGGTTCTCGAACGGATGGGCCGAGTTGACGCCGAAGAAGCCACCGCCGTTGGAACCGAGCTGCTTGATGGCGATCTGTGAGGCCGCCGGGCCGAGCGGCAACAGCTGCTCCTGGCCTTCCAGCGCGTGGAACGGCAGGTAGGCCGACAGGCTCTGGGGTACCCCCTGCCAGACCAGCAGCAGCGCCAGGATCAGCGCCATCGGCAGCAGCACGTAGAGACAGAAGCGCACCAGATCCTGCCAGAAGTTGCCGAGGTGGGTGGTCTGCTGGCGGGCGATGCCGCGGAACAGGGCGATGGCGACGGCGGCGCCGGTGGCGGCCGAGACGAAGTTCTGGGTGGTCAGCCCCACCATCTGGCTGAAGTAGGAGAGGCTGGCCTCGCCGGAGTAGGCCTGCCAGTTGGTATTGGTCATGAAGCTGACCGCGGTGTTGAAGGCGAGTTGCCAGTTCAGCCCGGGCAGCTGTTGCGGGTTGAGGGGCAGCAGCCCCTGAGCCATCAGGATCAGAAACAGCAGGCCAAAGCCGGCGCCATTGAAGGCCAGCAGGCTGAGGGCGTAGGACTTCCAGTCCTGCTCGCGCCCGTCCGTGCCGCAGCAGGCCAGGGTGGCGCGCTCGACGGGAGCCAGCCAGCGACTCTTGCCCTCAAATACCCGATACAGGTAGTTGCCAAGCAGAGGCGCCGGCAGCAGCACCAGCAGTACGAACGCGACGGGATAGATGATCTCTTGCCACATATCCGGTTCCTCACTCATGGGTGCGCGCGAGGGCGCGCAGCAGATAGCCCGCGAGGGCGAGGACCAGCAGCAGATATAGCCAATTCATATCGACTCCATTGGTGTAATTGACGACCAAATGGTAGGAATAACCGGCGTAAAGGCGCCATAAAGCCGGATTTGGCAGGCGTAAAATCGGCGTAAAAAAGCAGGTGTGGGCGCGATTTGGGGGAGGGGAAAGATCGAAAAACCCGGCCTGAGCCGGGTTTGGTAGCAAGTCGCTGAGACCTTGAGATGCGGTTAGCGCATTGTCACAAACTCTTCCGCGCTGGTGGGGTGAATGGCAACGCAGTTGTCGAAGTCCGCCTTGGTGGCACCCATCTTCATGGCGACGCCGAAGCCCTGCAGGATTTCGTCCATGGCGAAGCCGATGCCGTGCAGGCCGACCACCTTCTCCTCGGGGCCGACACAGACCAGCTTCATCCGGGTGGGCTGGCGATGCTGGGTCAGCGCCGAGTACATGGCGGTGAACTGGCTGCGGTAGACCTTGACCTGATCTTCACCGTATTCGGCGACGGCTTCCGGCTCGGTCAGCCCTATGGTGCCGATGGGTGGGTGGCTGAATACCACGGTCGGCACCAGATCGTAGTTGAGGTGCTCATTGGGCTTGTTGTTGAACAGCCGCTCGGAGAGACGGCGGCCCGCCGCGACGGCTACCGGGGTGAGCTGGATGCGGCCGGTGTTGTCACCGACGGCATAGAGGTTGGCGATGGTGGTATTCTGGAACTTGTCGGTGGGGATAAAGCCCTTCTCGTCGAGCGTGATACCGGTGGCGGCCAGGTTGAGGTTGTCGGTGGCTGGGACGCGGCCGATGGCCCAGATCAGGCAGTCGACGGTGAGGTGGCGACCATCTTCCAGCTGCAGAGTCAGGCTCTCATCGGCGTTCTTGACCACGGCTTTCGGAATGGCGTGGGTGTGCAGCTTGGGTCCTTCCTGCGCCATGATTTCCACCAGAGTCTCGTGGATCATGGGATCGAAGTTGCGCAGCGGCGCGTGCTTGCGCACCACCAGGTGGGTTTCGGAGCCGAGCGCCTGCATCACGCCGGCGATCTCCACCGCGATATAACCGGCACCCACCACCGCAACCCGCTTGGGCTGTTCTTGCAACTCGAAGAAACCGTCGGAGTCGATGCCCAGCTCGGCACCCGGAATGGCCGGCACTTCGGGGCGACCGCCGGTGGCGATCAGTATGTGATCGGCGCTGTACTGCTCGCCGTTCACCTCGATGGTGTTGCTGCTGACGAAGCGGGCGAAGCCCTTGATGACAGTGATCTGGTTCTTGCCCAGCACGTTCTGGTAGGACTGATGAATGCGGCCGATATAGGCCTGGCGGGACTCGACCAGCTTGGCCCAGCTGAAGTGGTTGAGAGTGGTGTCGAAGCCGTAGTCGGCGCCATATTTCAGGGCATCGGCGATCTGGCCGGCATACCACATGGCCTTCTTCGGCACGCAGCCGACGTTGACGCAGGTTCCACCCAACTCTTTGGCTTCAATCAGGGCAACTTTCTTACCGTACATGGCAGCCCGGTTGGCCGAGGCGATGCCGCCGCTGCCGCCGCCGATGGCGATATAGTCAAAATGCTGTGCCATTGCGAGGTTCTCCGCTCATTAAGAATGCAATCACAGCATGATGGGGATAAAGCGGCTGGCTCACAAGAGCCAGCACTCAGTTATGTTGGATCGGCAGGCGAATATGGAACTGGGCGCCTTGCTCCGGTTCGCTGATGCAGTTGATGCGACCACGCAGCAGCTGCACCACCAGGTTGTAGATGATGTGGGTGCCGAGCCCGCTGCCGCCCTGACCCCGCTTGGAGGTGACAAAGGGATCGAAGATGCGCGGCAAGATTTCGGGCGGGATGCCGCGGCCGTTGTCGCTGTAGTCGATCAGCAGCTCTTCACCCTGTTGCTCTACCTTGATGGTGATCTTCTTGGGTTTGTCCCAGTTGTCGAAACCGTGGTTGATGGAGTTGAGGATCAGGTTCGAATAGATCTGGGTGAAGCTGCCGGGGAAGGAGAAGATCGACAGCTTGGGATCGCACTGGATATCCACCTCGCACTGGGCCTTCTTCAGCTTGTGACCGAGGGAGACCACCACCTGATGCAGGTTGTCGGCGAGGCTGAAGTTGTAGCGTGCCTCGGACGACTGGTCCACCGCCACCTGCTTGAAGCTGGCGATGAGCTCGGAGGCGCGGCGCAGGTTGCCCTGCAGCAGCTGCATGGATTCATCCAGATTGACGGTGAATTCGGTGAGATAGGAGCGCGACAGCTGCTTGGATTCGATGTGTTGCTTGAAGTCAGCCACCCGCTCCTGCAGGTAGGAGGAGGCGGTCACGCTGATGCCGATGGGGGTGTTGATCTCGTGGGCCACGCCGGCCACTAGGGAACCGAGGGAAGCCATCTTCTCCGACTCCACCAGGGTCTGCTGGGCCTGTTTCAGATCGTCGTAGGCCTTGCCCAGCTGGTCGTTGGCATCGCTCAGGCTGCGGGTACGCTCCACCACCTTGCCCTCCAGCTGTTCGTTGAGCTGGATGATCTCCCGCTCCACCTTCTTCAGGCGGGTGATGTCGTAGCCGAAGCCGATCAGGTATTTGAGGTTGGGCCCTTCATAGAAGGGGGCGAAGGTCCACTGCAGCACCAGCTCGTGGCCCTGCTGGTCATGCATCATGACTTCTTTGTCTTCGATGGAGCCGTGATCGGCCAGGGTGGCCGCCAGCTGGTCGCGCTGCTCCTTGCTGACGAACAGATCCAGCCAGTTGTGCTGCAGTATCTCCTGCTGGTGGTAGCCGGTCAGCAGTATGGCCGCCGGGTTGATGCTGGCGATGTTGAGGTCCGGCTCCATGCAGCAGATGACCATGTTGGCTGAGTTGATCAGGGTGGCGGAGAAGTCCCGCTCCTGCTGCAGCTGTTCGGCGGCCTGATGGCGCGCCGCAAATTCGTCGAGCAGCCGGGTGCGCATCTGGTTGAGGGTGGCGACCAGGGTGTCGAGCTCGTCGGGTTTCTTGCGGGGCAGTGTGCGCCCCTCCAGAGTCAGCTCGTTGGTGAGCCGGTCCAGATTCAACTTCTGGGCGTAGTGGGCGATGCGGTTGAGGTGACGCACCACCAGGTAATAAATGATGATCAGGATGCAAAACGAGACCACCAGGGTCTTGATGGTCTGGCTGACCATGATGAGCACGGATTTTTCGATGAGGCGCTGGTAGATCTGCTCCAGCGAAGCGGCGACGAACAGCTTGCCCACCACCTCGCCCTGATAGGTGAGGTTGAACTCGCGGGAGATGTCGTAACTTTCCCGCTCCACCCCCTGGGTCAGCAGCGGCACTTCCGAGTTGCCGAGCATCTCTTTCACCATCACGAACTGCATGTTGGGCAGGTTCATGATGCCCTCGATCTGCACCTTCACCTGCTCTTCATCCAGGTTCCACAGGCTGGCGGCGATGGGCTGCAGGAAGGAGGCCTCGATCTGGCCGATGCTGTCCTCGATGACGGCCACGTCCTTGCGGTAATCCCAGGCAAGCTGCAACACCGTAATGATCATCGCCAATACGGTACTGCACACCAGAATGTAGGAGAGCAGGCGGTATGAGAGTCCGTTACGGCCGACGGCCCTAGCGGTCTTGGAGAAGAGTCCTGACATGGCGTCCTTGCGGTCTGGATATATTGCCATTTAGTTTAACTGCTTCATGCACTTATGTCGTGTTTCGTTCGCGTGATAAAAACAAGGCCCCGAAACGGGGCCTTGTTGATTCAAAAAGGTTTTTAATGACTCCCTTTCGCCTTGGGCGGAATGGATTCATCAAATACCGGCAGCGGTTTGTGTTCGGAGGCCAGGTAGGTGTAGATCACCGGCAGTACGAATAGGGTGAACACGGTACCTATGGCCAGACCGGCCACGATCACGATGCCGATGCTGAAGCGCTGGGCAGCCCCGGCCCCCGTGGCATAGAGCAGCGGGATGAGACCGGCGATCATGGCGGCCGTGGTCATCAGGATGGGTCGCAGACGCACCTTGGCGGCGGTCATGACGGCTTCTATCCGGTTGCGGCCGTGCAGCAGCTGCTCCTCCTTCGCCACTTCACAGATCAGGATGCCGTGCTTGGTAATCAGGCCGACCAGGGTGATCAGACCCACCTGGGAGTAGATGTTCATGGTGGCGGCACCCCAGGCCAGGGCGATCAGCGCCCCGCTGATGGCCAGCGGCACGGAGACCATGATCACCAGCGGGTCACGGGCCGACTCGAACTGGATCGCCAGCACCAGGAAGATGATGGCCAGCGCCAGACCGAAGGTGGCGTACAGGGCGCTGCCCTCGGTCACGAACTGGCGGGCTTCGCCCATGAAGTCGTAACGGTAGCCCTGCGGCAGCTTCTCGTCCGCCGTGGTGTTGAGCCAGTTGATGGCGTCACCCATGGTGGTGCCAGGCATCAGCACGGCACCTATGGTGGCGGAGTTGAGCTGGTTGAAGTGGGGCAGGGAGCGCGGTTCACCGATCACCTCGATGCTGATCAGGCTGCCGAGCGGGATGGATTTGCCATCGGCCGCCCGTACGTAGTAGCCCTTGATCGACTCGGGGTTGAGACGGTATTTGCGTTCGACTTGCGGGATCACCTCGTAGGAGCGGCCATCCAGGTCGATGCGGTTGACGTAACCGTCCGACATCATGGTGCCCAGGGTGATGCCGATGTCCTGCATGGTGATGCCGTAGGCACCCGCCTTGTCCTTGTCGATCTTGATCTTCATGGTGGCGGAGTCGTACTGCAGGTCCAGCTCGGAGTAGACGAAGCGTCCGCTCCCCTGGGCTGCGGTCAGGATCTCGCTGGCCACCTGATAGAGGCTCTCGAAGTTGTTCGGCGTGGTGATGACGAACTGCACCGGCAGGCCGCTCGAGGCGCCCGGCAGTTCCGGGAACTGGAAGGTGGTGATGGACATGCCGGGCACGTCTTTCACCAGCCCGGCCACCCGGTCCAGCACCTCTTTCTGGCTCGCTTCACGCTGGCTCCACGGCACCATGGAGGCGATACCGAACGCCTGGTTGGCGTTGAACACCCCGGAGAAGACCTGAGAGAAGGCCACTTCCGGCTGGGAGTCCAGCACCTTGTTCACCTGCTCCATGGTCCCCTGGATGTAGTCCAGGTTGACGTTGGAGGGGGCGGTCCCCAGCACGGCCATGACGCCCTTGTCCTCGTTCGGCGCGAGCTCGCTCGGGATGAACTTGAACAGCATCGGCAGGCTGGCGAACACGATAACGGCGAACAGCACCACCACGATGCGCTTTTGCATCACGGCGTGCAGCATGGCGTCGTAACGCACCGTCATGCGTTCGAGCAGGTGGTGTACCGTGCTTTCGAACTTGCCCGGCTCCTCGTTGGCCTTGAGCATCTTGGCGCACATCATGGGCGACAGAGTCAGGGCTATGATGCCGGAGACAAACACGGCGCCCGCCAGGGTCAGCGCGAACTCCTTGAACAGGGAGCCGGTGATGCCCCCCATCAGGGCGATCGGTGCGTACACGGCGGCCAGGGTGACTGTCATGGCGATGACCGGCACGGCGATCTCGCGGGTGCCTATGATGGCGGCACGGAACGGATCTTCCCCCTCCTTGACGTGACGATCCACGTTCTCCAGCACCACGATGGCGTCATCCACCACCAGGCCGATGGCCAGCACCATGGCCAGCAGGGTCATCAGGTTGATGGAGAAGCCGAACATCTGCATCACCATCACCACGCCGATCAGACTGAGCGGGATGGTGATAATCGGGATGATGACCGCGCGGAACGAGCCGAGGAACAGGGTGATCACCACCAGCACGATGGCGGCTGCCTCGGCGATGGTCTTGATCACCTCGTGGATCGATTCGTTGATGGCCACGGTGGAGTCATAGAGGACGTTGGCCTCCATGGTGCTCGGCATGTTGCTCTTCAGGCTCGGCAGCATCGCCAGCACGTCGTGGGCGATGTTGATCGGGTTGGCGGTCGGTGCCGCGTTGATGGCCAGTACCACGGCCTCGCGGCCGTTGGCGGTGGCGCGATAGGTGTCGTGGCTCTTCTCCAGGGTCACCTTGGCGATGTCGGCCAGGCGGATCACCTTGCCGTCACGGGTGGAGACCACCAGGCGCTCGAGCTCCTCGGTGGTGTTGACCTGGGTCTCGGCGTTGCCGTTGTAGAGGGTGAAGTAGCCGGTGGCCTGGCCGGTGGCGGACTGATAGTTGTTGCTGTTGAGCACGTTCATCACGTCCGCGGCGGTCAGGTTGAACGCCGCCATCTTGGCCGGATCCAGCCATACCCGCAGGGCGTACTTGGTACCGCCGTACATGTCGACCTTGGAGACGCCGCCGACGGTGAAGAGCTGGGGTTTGATGACCCGCTCCAGGTAGTCGGTGATCTGGCTGGCGTTGAGCTCTGGGCTGGTGAAGCCGATGTAGAGCACCGCCGTGGTGGAGCCGGTGGACATGGTGACCGATGGGTCTTCCGACTCCTTGGGCAGCTGGGATCGCACCGAGTTGACCTTGGCCAGAATGTCGGACAGGGCGGCGTTGGGATCGGTGTTGAGCTTCATGTAAGCGGTGATGGTGGAGCTGCCGAGCTGGGTGGACGACGTCATGAAATCGATGTTGTCCGCCTGGGCGATGGCCTGTTCCAGCGGCTGGGTGATGAAGCCCTGGATCAGGTCGGCACTCGCGCCGTAATAGCTGGTGCTGACCGTGACGACCGTGTTGGTCATCTCGGGGTATTCCCGCACCTGCATCTTGAACACGGCCTGCAAACCCAGCAACGCGATCAGGAAGCTGATCGAGATGGCCAGGATGGGCCGTTTGATGAATATGTCGGTAAAGCGCATCTGTCTCTCCGCGTTTTACAGCATGGGAGCCTGGTCAGGAACCTTCAGACCCTGGTCCTGCACGATTTTTACCTTGGCGCCGTTGCTCAGGCGTACCTGGCCGGACATGACCACTTCGTCACCCGCCTTGATGCCGGAGACCACGTGGGCATCGTTGCCCTTGCGCTCGCTCACCTTGACCACCACCTGCTCGACGCGCTTCACGCCGTCCTGCTCCTTGACCAGGTAGACGTTCTCGCCGTACAGGGTGAAGGTGATGGCGGTCTGCGGCAGCACTATCTGGTCCTTCTGGGCCGGCAGCAGGATGCTGGCGCGGGCAAACATGCCGGAGCGCAGCAGGCCGTCGTTGTTGGGGATGTTCGCCTGCACCTGGATCAGGCCGCTCTGGTAGTTGACGGCCGGCTCGATGGCGCTGATGTGACCCTTGAACTGGCGGTTCGGGTAGGCATCCACGTTGATCCGGATCTCCTGATTCAGGCTGATGCGGGAGATGTCGGTCTGCGGCACGGTGAAGCGCAGACGCATCACGCTGGTGTCTTCCAGCCGCACTATGTCGGTACCCGGCTGCAGGTACTGGCCGAGGAAGACGTTGCGCAGGCCGACCACGCCGGCAAACGGTGCGCGCACTTCGCGGCGTGCGATGGTCGATTTCAGGCTCTCGATGTCGGCCTCGAGGGAGCGATAGGTCGCCTCGGCATCATCCAGCTGGTCGCGGGAGATGGAACCCTTGGTAAACAGGTTCTGGTAGCGTTCGTACTTGGCCTTGGCCGCCGGCAGCTTGGCCATGGAGGCGCGCAGGTTGGCCTTCTCGACGCTGGCGTCCAGGCTCAGCAGCAGCTGGTCCAGCTTGACGGTGGCGCCGGATTCGAAGGCGATGCTGTCGATGGTACCGGACTGCTCGGTCGACAGGGTCACCCCCTGATTGGGTTCGATGAAGCCGATCGCCTCGATGGTCGGTACCCAGTCACGGGTCTCCACCTTGTGGGTGGTGACCGGGAACTCGGGCTCCGGCATGTTGGCCATGTAGTTGGCTATCATCTTTTGCTTGAACAGGTTGAAGCCAATCACGCTGCCGAACAGGGCCAGCGCGATGAGCAACATGATGCTCATCCACTTTTTCATGAACTCTCGCTCCTGAGATATGAGTGCAATGTTTAAGGGGTCAAAATGGCTCGCCAGCTGGCCCGGATCACGGCTTCCAGCTGCTCTTGCGTCAGTTCGAATTGGTGCACCTGGCTTTGCAACGCCAGATTTGCCACACAGTCCAGGCTCAGCACCTGCAGTACCCGAACGGGCAGGTCGATAAACAGGCCCTGTTCTATCCCCCGTTCGTAGAAGCGATCCAGCGGGGCCCAGGCGGCCTGGATGACCGGGTCCTGCTCCAGCTCAGCTCCCAGCGGGGATGTTTCATACTGCAATTTGCATTTGAGCGCGTTCGGTTCGTCGACAAAGATGGCGTGGATGTTGAGCCACAGCCGCCGAAATTGTTCGAACGATACCTCCTCTGTCTGCACGCCTTCCATGACCAGGGGATGACACTGGAGGATGGTGTGCCGATAGAGTTGACGGATCAGGTCATCCTTGTCGCTGAAATAGCGATAGATGGTGCCTGCCGCCACCCTGGCTTTCTTGGCCACCACGGCAATGGAGAGGCCGTGGAAACCCTGTTCGCCGAGTACTTCATGAGCCGCATCGAAAATGCGTTCTTTCTTGTTCATGATTGGATGATCACAACGACTGAATGAACGTTCATTCATTCTAGGGAGGCTTTGAGGCAAGTCAAGTTTTGCCCATCGCTGTCAGCAAGATGGGGTGGGGTCAAAAGTAGCGGGGAGGGGCCGGAACCGGTCTGAATAACACAAAATCGCTTAAAAAAAGCCAGAAACGATGGAAAAACAAGCGGTTGATTCGGCTTGATAAAAAAAGGGTAGACAAGGTGGGTCCTCATCATTAATATTGCGCCCCGTTCGACAGCGTAGCGCCCGTAGCTCAGCTGGATAGAGCGCTGCCCTCCGGAGGCAGAGGTCACAGGTTCGAATCCTGTCGGGCGCACCATCAAAAGTGCGCCGGTTAAACGGGCGAGTTGAAGAACGAAAACAGCTGTGGTGGCTGTAGCTCAGTTGGTAGAGTCCCGGATTGTGATTCCGGTTGTCGTGGGTTCGAGCCCCATCAGCCACCCCATTTTACAGCTTGTCAGGTACGCGAAGGTGGCGGAATTGGTAGACGCGCTAGCTTCAGGTGTTAGTGCCCCCCGGGTGTGAGGGTTCGAGTCCCTCTCTTCGCACCATACTTGCTGTATAACGAGGATGACCGCATGGTCGTCTTTGTTTTTTGTAGAATCAAAATATTCTCGGTGATTAGCGCAGCCCGGTAGCGCATCTGGTTTGGGACCAGAGGGTCAAAGGTTCGAATCCTTTATCACCGACCACATTCTGAAAAACCTCGCTTCGGCGGGGTTTTTTGCTTTCAGCCTTGCCTATCATCCCGGCTTGCCGCGTCGCTGTAACGTTTGTTTACACTCTATCCGGGCAGTCTTGTCCCCCCTTCAGTTATCCTGCCAGCTGGAGTCCTTGGTGACCGGATGTCACAGACCTCTTTCAGGCTTTTTTATGAATAACAAAATCTCGATTTTCTCCTGCAGACCCGCAGTCATGGCCGTCCTGCTGCTGGGCGGTTGTACCCTCAAGCCGCCGATGGATGAGGTGATGAACTCCATGGTCTCTCAATCGCAGAGCGAGTCTGCCTCCTCCCTCTTGCTGACCTACAACGGCTTTTGTGTCGGTGTTGCCGGGCAGCAGGCCGTCACCCAGGTGTGCGGTGCCAAAGACACCAGGCCGTTTGAGTGGGCGCTGGGAGAGCTGAAGATGCAGGAGACATGCCTGCAGGCCAGAAGCGGCAATGAGCTGATCCTGGCTCCCTGCGATGGTCATGCCCAGTGGGTGTGGCGGGAGGACAAGCTGTTCAACAACAAGGCCTCCCGTTGTCTGGATGTCGCGGGGCGGCGTCACACCCCGAATACGCCCTTGCGTTTGGCAGAGTGCTATGGTGGTGCCAATCAGAGCTTCCTGGTCGGGGGGATTGAGTGATGCGTCCATCTCCTTTGATTGCCGCCTGTCTCTCACTTTCGCTGGGAGGGTGCCAGAGTCTGGACTCTTCGGATTTTCTGCTGGGGGCCGTGGTGATCGGTGCCATAGGCGCTGCCGCCTACTACGACCACAAGCAGGAGAAGAAGGAAGCCCGCAAGCGAGAGGAGTCGGGGGGGCAGTTGCTGGCAGCCAATGGCAAATGCCTCGACATTGCCGGTGGCGTGCGCAATGGCAACCAGTTGCAGCTTTGGGACTGCAACGGCGGAGAGAACCAGCGCTTTCGTCTGGATGGCAAGGCGGTGAAGGTCGGTGGCAAGTGCCTGGATGTGGCCGGCGGCGATCGCGACACCGGGGCCAGGGTGATCGCCTGGGATTGTCATGGCGGCAGCAATCAGCAGTGGCGCTGGGAGCGGGATCGGCTGGTCAGCCGCAGCAGCCACCTCTGTCTGGATGTATCCAAGGATGGCAGTGTCAATGGCACTCCCCTGATCCTCTGGCAGTGCCATGGGGGCGACAACCAGCGCTTTCGAAGAAAGTAACCCCGGATTGCCAATGCCAGTCAGCATCAACTGACTGGCATTGTTTTTTTGGGGTGTCCCGGTGAACGGGGATCAGTAGTTGACGACTTTTTTGGCGTTCCACACCGTCATGGCGAGCAGCATGGAGACCACGGAGGCACCGAGCCAGAAGTACTGGGCACTGCTGAAGTCATAGTGGGTCACGCCGTCGATCTCGCTGGTCTTGATCAGAGCGGCGGAGACCAGCTCCTGGATGGAGGCGGCGATGTAGGAGCAGAGACCGATGAAGCCTTTCACGGCACCGACTGCCGTCTTGGGCATCAGGTCGCAGGCGGTCAGGCCGGCCAGGAACACCACCAGACCACCGATGGCGTAGCCGATCAGGGCCAGCGCGACGGCATCCATCATGCGGCTCTGCGGGCCCCAGAACATCAGGCACATGCCGGCCACGTTGGCCAACCCGTACAGCAGGGTGGGGATGTGGCGGTTGGCGTTGAACAGCTTGTCGGAGATGATCCCGGCCAGGATGGCGCCAAGGAAGCCGGCGATGGGGTAGGCCGACATGGCGAAACCGGCGTCGATCAGGCTGTAGCCCTTCTGCTCCTGCAGGTAGAGCACGGCCCAGGAGCTCATGGCGTAGCGGGACATGTACATGCAGGCGCAGGCGGCGGCGATGAGCCAGACGACGGGCTGCTTGAGCACGAACAGCTGGGCACGGCGGATTTCGGCCGGATCCACCTTCTTGGCGATCTCGGGGGCTTCACCAAAGGCGACGGCCGGCTCCGGCAGGGCATAGGTCTGCGGCCGATCCTTCAGTACCAGATACATGCACAGGGCGGCGATCAGGGAGGCGATGCCGGCGCCGATGAAGCCGGCCTTCCAGCCGAAGTAGCTGACGATGGTGGCGGTCAGGATCCAGGAGATGCCTTCCCCTATGTTGCGCGAGCCACCCCAGACCGAGTAGACCGAACCCCGCTGCTTGGGGGAGAACCACTGGAAGATGGAGACGCAGGAGGGGGCGGAGCCGACGGACTGGAACCAGCCGTTCAGGCCCCACATCAGCACCAGGAAGAAGGTGGCGGTGTTCATGCCCATCAGGATGGTGCAGATGGACGAGAGCCCCAGCGAGACCGACATGAAGCGGCCTATGTTGGCGTAGTCGGAGAGGAAGCCGTTGGAGAACTTGCCGACGGCGTAGGTGAACAGGAAGGCGGAGCCGATCACCCCCAGCTCCTCCAGGGTCACCACGCCGGAGTCCAGCATGGGTTTCTTGACCACGTTGAGGCTCATGCGCACGACATAGAACATGGCATAGCCCAGTACCAGCCCCAGGAAGACCTGCCACTGGTACTTGCGGTAAATCGAGCGGATTTTATCGGGCGAGGCATCCATGACCGGCAGGTCGGCTCGCGTCTTGAAGAAGTTGAACATGGGGTTCTCCGTTTCTATTTTGGCAGCATGGTTTCAGAGGGAGCTCTGATAGCGGCTGCCATCATATGAAGGGAGAAATTCAGCCGGCAAAAAGCCGGATATGGGTCAACTCTGACTCAATCATGGGAAAACCATGAGTCAAAAATGACATATTTGAACTGTCCTATTGATATTCGATGAATAACAATAGCCGCGTGCCGAGGCATAATGAGTCAGAACTGGCTCATCCTCGTGAAAATAAAAATTACGGCATGTGCCGAATATTAGATGTACTGCACATATTCCTGAATTAACGCGCGAGTCGACCGATAGTCATGCACCTCTTTTGCCGCCGGCTGGCCTTGTTCATGGGCAGCGTTTTGTTGCCATTCAGCACCCTGCAGGCCGCTTCACTGACGGTGCTCACCTCGTTTTCGGAGGCGCCGGTCAAGGCGGTGATCGAGGGCTTTGCCGAACAATATCCCGGGATCCGGGTCGAAGTTATTTATCGGCGCACCATTCCCTCCCTGCGCTTATTAACGGAGGCCGATGCACCGCAAGTCGATATTATCATGTCCTCTTCGCCGACTTTTTTTAACACGCTGGACAAAGCCGGTTTGTTGGCGGCTTTGCCAAATGAAACTATGCCGCCCAAATGGCTCGCTCCCCATACCCTGGGGCTGGGCAATAAAGTGGCCGTGGTCGGTTATTCCAGCAGTGGCATCATGTATAACCGCCATTATCTGGCCAAATATCAGCTGCCGCAGCCCACCAGCTGGCAGCAACTGGCGTCCCCGCTCTTCATGGGGCACGTGATGATGAGCTCGCCCTCCCAGTCCGGCACCACCCACATGATGGTGGAGAGCGTGCTGCAGCAATATGGCTGGCAGCAGGGCTGGGCCCTGCTGATGCGGCTGGGCGGCAACCTGTCGGCCATCACGGCGCGCAGCTTCGGGGTGAGCGACGGCATCAGCCGCGGTCTGGCGGGGGCCGGCCCGGTGATCGACAGCTATGCCCTCACCAGCCAGGCCCGCTTCGATCACGTCGGCTTCAACATCATGCCCGACTCGGTGATCCTGCCGACCTACCTGGGGGTACCCCGTCGCTCGGACCATCCGCACAGTGGCGCCCTCTTTATCCAGTACCTGCTCTCCGACAAGGGGCAGGGGATCCTCGCCACTCCCGGCATGGCCAAGGCCACCCTGAGCCAGCCCGGACTGGCCAGGCAGACCCGTTACGTCACCGACAAGGCGCTGCTCTATCGACGGGCAGGCCTGCTCAAGGCCCTGTTCGAGCAGGCCATCACCCAGCAGTTGCCCAGGCTGAAGATGACCTGGCAGGGGATCAACGGGTTGAATACCCATGGCGAGCCCTGGCGGGTTGCACTGCTGGAGCAGGCCGTCGCCAAGGCGAGCACGCCGCCGCTGAGCGAGCAGGAGGCGCAGGATCCGGCCCTGCTGGCGCTGTTTGACGGCCTCTATGACCGGGAGCAGGGCAATCCACAGGCGGAGCGGGTGATGCACCTGTGGCGCCAAGCGACCGAGGCGCGCCTGAACGAGGCGCAGCGGCTGGTCGAACAGGCGGCCAGGCCATGAGCCGGCTGGGGCACTTGCTGGCCATGCCGCGCAGCCTGGGGCGGCGGCTCATCCTCGCCTTCGTGGCCATCACTGCCCTGACCGGCGCCATGGGCATGGCCGCCTATGTGATGTGGGATCGGCTGGGCCGGCAGATCCACCTCATCGTGGAGGAGAGCCTGCCCGCCATCGACAACGCCTATCAGCTGGAGCGGGCCAGTTCCCGCCTGTTGTTGTTGCTGGCCCAGCTGCGCGATACCCGGGATCCGGTGCAGTATCAGCGCCTCTCCAACGCTGTGTCGACCACCCTGGGGGACATCCAGCGTGCCTACCGGCTGGGCACCCCGGGGGATCAGGAGACACCCTCGCAACGCCAGGCGTTCGAGGAGCTGAGCGCGCTGGTGGCGGATCACGGGCGCTACCTCAAGCAGCAGATCGAGCACGCCGAAACCCTGCAGCAACTGCAAAAGCGCAGCAACTGGCTGCATCAGGATCTGGTGGATGATGCCGCCCCTCTGCTGCAGGAGGTGGAGTGGCACCTGACCGGCATGGTGGCCAGCCCGGACGACATGAGCGAGTTTGGCAACGTCATCAAGGAGTTCTCCGCCCTGCAGGATCTCACCTTCAAGGAGAACGAGCTGCAGTCCCTGGTCGGCGAGGTGATCGCCCAGCGTTATCAGCAGGATCTGGAGAGCGCCTTCCTGTTCATCGGCTACAAGATCGACGAGATAGACGCGCTGACCTCGCGGTTGGCGGAGTACCCCTCGACCGTGAGCTACCGCCAGATCCTGCAGGACATCATCACCCTGGTGAAGCCGGGTGGCCCGCTGCACCGGCTGCTGCTGGCGGATGTGCAGACCCATCAGCAGCTGACGGCCCTGCGCCCCCGGCTGGACGACGCCGTGTCGCGCTATCACCAGAAGGTCAGCCTGATGGTGAGCGACGCCAACCGCTCCCTCAGCGCGCTGGGGGAGGACAGCAGCCAGCAGGTGGCGACCGGCAAGCTGGTGATCCTGGTGGTGCTGGCGCTCACTCTGCTGCTCAGCATCTTCGTGCTGGTGGTGCTGATCGGCCGCCGGCTGATCAAGCGGCTCGACCTGCTGGGGCAGGAGCTGGACAGGGTCGCGGCAGGCCGGCTGGACGTGCCGGTCAGCACCAGCGGCCGGGACGAGATCGGCCGACTGGGCGACAGTTTGCGCCACTTCAGCCAGCAGTTGCAGCAGATGGAGCGGGCCAATGCCCTCAACCTCATCAACAACACCCAGGCCTGCCTCATCACCTGCCATCCGGATGGCACCATAGAGTCGGTCAACCCGAGCGCGCTCACCCTGTTCCGGCAGACCGGCGTCGAGCCGGGCCGGCCGTTGTGGCAGGCCTTTCCGGCAGAGGCGAGGGCGATGCTGGCGGAGCAGTTCGGAGCGGACCAGCCGCTGCACCGGCTCGGCCACAGCGAGTGCACCCTGGCCTGTGCTCAGGACGAGACGCCCCGTTTCCTACATCTCAACCTGCGCCGCTTCGAACAGGGGCGCGGGTACAGATTCATCATCACCATCACGGATGTCACCCGCCAGGAACTGACGGCCAGGGAGCTCGGCCTGCGGGTGGCGGAGCGTACCCGCGAGCTGACCGAGAACAACCGGCTGCTGGCGGAGGAGGTGGTGCAGCGCCAGCAGGCGGAGCGTACCCTGCTGCAGACCCAGGATGAGCTGATCCAGGCGGCCAAGATGGCGGTGGTGGGGCAGGCGATGACCAGCCTGGCCCACGAGCTGAACCAGCCGCTGTCGGCGATGATGACCTACCTCTACACCAGCCGGGCGGCCCTCGCCGCCGGCCAGCTGCAGGCGCTGGACCAGGATCTGGGCAAGCTCGACAAGCTGGGGCGGCGCATGAGTCGCATCATCAATGCGCTGCGCCATTTCGCCCGCAAGTCGCCGGCGGAGGAGGTGCGGGTCCGGCTCGAGCTGGGGGCGCTGGCCGAACAGGCCATGTTGCTGCTGGAGACGCGGGCGAAGCGCGATGGCTGCATCTTCCACAACGAACTGCCGGAGGGGCTCTGGCTCGAGACCGACCCAGTGCTGCTGGAGCAGGTGCTGGTCAACCTGCTGGTAAACGGACTGGACGCGGTGGCCGGGCTGGCGCGGCGGGAGATCCGGCTGCAGTTGCTGGAACAAAACGAAGCCCGGCTGCGACTGGCGGTGGTCGACAGCGGTGCCGGCTTTGGCGAGGCGATCCTGCCCAGGCTGTTCACCCCCTTCACCACCTCCAAGGAGGTTGGACTGGGGTTGGGGCTGACCATCTGCCGCTCCCTGCTGGCCCGTTGCGGCGGCGAGATCATGCTGGGCTCTGCGCTGACTGGCGGCGCCATGGTGATAGTGGAATTGGCGGCGGTCGACCCTGCCGGGTCGAACGCCCATCAGAACGAGGAGAGTGCCATCTATGCTGTTGCCCGCTAACCGTCCCGCCAACGTGCTGCTGGTGGATGATGACGAGGACGTGCTGGAGTCCTATTGCCACCTGTTGCGGCTCTCCGGCTACCAGCCGAGGGCGACCACCTCCCCCCACGAGGCGCTGGAGCTGCTGGCCGGCCAGTGGCCCGGGGTGCTGGTCTCTGACATCTACATGCCCGCCATGAACGGCATGGAGCTGTTGGCCCGGGTACACGAGATAGATGCCGAGATCCCGGTGATCATGATCACCGGCCATGGCGACATCCCGCTGGCGGTGAAGGCGGTGAAACAGGGGGCGTTCGACTTTCTGGAGAAACCGCTTCATCCCCAGGATTTGCTGGGCCTGCTGGAGCGGGCCTGCCAGCAGCGCAGCGCCGTGCTGGCGCGCCGCAGCGAGATCCAGGCGACGGTGGATGACGAACTGATCGGCACCAGCCCGCAGATAGTGGCGATCCGCGGCCAGCTCAATCAGCTGGCGCAGACCGACAAGGATCTGCTGCTGGAGGGGCCGGCCGGTTCTGGCCGCCACACCCTGGCCCGGCTGCTGCACAGGATCAGCGCCCGGCGGGAGCAGGCCTTCCAGCTGCACGACTGCGGGTCGGCTCCTAGTCTGGCCGAGGTGCAGGCCAGCCTGGCGCAGGCCGATCAGGGCACCCTGGTGCTGCAATCCCCGGCCCGCCTGAGCGCCGACTGCCAGCGCTGGCTTGGCAACCACCTGCTGGATCAGGAGCGCAAGGGAGGCAAGTCGCTGCGCACCATAGCGCTGTTCGAGGCGTCGCCGGAGGCGCTGGTGGAGCGCCAGCAGCTGATGCCGGAGCTCTACTACTTCCTCTCCCAGGTGCGGCTCAGGCTGCCGCGGCTGGTGGAGCGCAGCTGCGACATCATTCCCCTGTTCCGGGCCTTTCTGCGACAGGGCTGCAAGCGCATCGGCCGGCCGGTGCCGGCGGTAGATCGCGCCTATCTGGAGACGCTCAAGCGGCATCAGTGGCCCGGCAATCTGCGTGAACTGCGCAACGTGGCCGAGCTCTATGCGGTGGGGATCGTCAAGCTGGCCGGTGCGGAGCGGGCCATGCCGCTGGCCAGCGGCAAGGAGCCGCTGGACGATCTGGTGGAGGAGTTCGAGCGGCGGGTGATCGAGGATACCCTGTTCCTCTTCTCCGGCCGGGTGACCGACGCCGCCCAGTACCTCGGCATCCCGCGCAAGAAGCTCTACCTGCGCATGAAGAAGCACCAGCTCGACAAGGAGCAGTTCAAGCCGGCCACCTGAGGGGCTGCCGGCCTGCTCATTCGGAGGATTATCCGGGTGGGAGCACGCCATGAGCCGCAGCGTGGCTCATGGCGCCTTGTCTCAGGCGACGTCGACGCCCTGCAGGGCGAACAGCTGCTCCAGATAGACGGCGACGCCGTCCTCGTCGGAGCTCAGGGTCTGCTCGTGGTTGGCCAGCGCCAGCTTGAGCCGGTCGTGGGCATTGCCCATCACCACGCCGCGGCCGACCATGCTCAGCATCTCGAAGTCGTTCATGCCGTCGCCAAAGGCCACCGCTTGGGACATCTCCAGCCCGTGCTGCTCCAGCACGGCGCGCACCGCATTGCCCTTGTGCACTCCGGCGTGCATCACCTCGAGACAGTCCGGCAGGGAGAAGGTGACGTTGAGCCGATCACCATAACGCTGGTTCAGCTCTGCCTCTATCTGCAGCAGCTTCTCGTGCTCGCCGATGTAAAACACCTTGTTGACCTTGTCCAGCGGGTGGCTGGCGAGATCGGTCAGGCGGTAGCTGAAGCCGGATTCATGATGGAACTGCAGCAGCCAGGGCATCTCCTCTTCCACCAGCCACTCGTCGCCGTAGTAGAGGTTGATGTGGATGGAGGGGTCGCGCTCCAGCGCGATCAGCTCGGCCGCCACGCTGTCCGGCAGGGCCTGGTTGAAGATCAGCTGATCCTGCTTGTCGTGCACCACGGCGCCGTTGGAGGTGATGAGATAGATGTCGAGCCCGAGCGTGTCGCGGATGCTGCGCACATCCACATGGTGACGGCCGGTGGCCACCACGAACTTGACTCCCTGATCCACCAGACGGTGCAGGGTATCGCGGGTGCGGGGGGAGATCTGGTGCTGCCCGTTGAGCAGGGTGCCATCGAGATCAGATACAACGACCTTATACATCATCACCTCGGGGTTACGAATGAAAGCGGGAGCAGTGTACAGCAACCGCTCCCGCGACCCCATTTATTTAGGGATACAAAAAATAACCAGCCGCTAGTAGCGTGCGAAGAAGGCCAGAGTCGCGTTGAGCGCGGCCTGGCGCTGGGGATCGGCCTCCATGAACAGCTCGTGCCAGGCCCCTTCGATGCGCAGCGGCTTGCCCCCTTCGCAGCGGGCGAGCGCGCAGAAGGCATCCTGCGCCGCGTTGTCCACCACGCCGTCGTCGCCAGCCTGCAGCAGCAGCAGCGGCGTCTTGATGGCTCCGGCCTCGGCCACGGCGGCGTCCGCCCCCGTCAGCCCCTGATAGATCCAGTGGGCGGTGGCGCCCCCCAGCTTGATCTGCGGGCGCTGCTCATAGAGCTCGCGGAAGGCCTGATAGCGGGCTTCGCTGTGGCTCAGACCGTTGTCGGCAAAGTCGTGGCTCTCGTACGGGCCCTGGCCCGGGCCGTAAGGAGGTTCGCCCAGCCAGCCGCCGACCGTGCCTATGGTGGCCGCCAGCCCCTTGGCCAGCCACTTGGGCAGGCCGCCCAGGTTGATGCCCATCATGGGGGAGGAGAGCACGGCCGCCTCGATGTCACCGGGCCAGCGCTCCAGATAGCGGGCCGAGATGGCGCCGCCCATGGAGTGGGCCAGCAGGAACAGCTTGGCGGGCTGGTCCTGGGCGATCACCTCGTCATGAAACTGCTTGAGATCGAGTACATAATCGTCGAACTGGTCGACATATCCCTTCTCCTGGTCGGCCAGCAGCCGATCGGACAAGCCCTGGCCGCGGTGGTCGATGAGGTAGAGGCTGTAGCCTTGACGCCACAGATCCCAGGCCAGCTCCTGATACTTGAGGTAGCTTTCGACCCGGCCGTTGACGATGAGGATGGCGCGATCGACCTTGGCCTGGCGCAAGGCGGCATAGCGGATGGTGACGCCATCCTTGCCCTTGAAGGCGCTCTCGACGGCGTGCTGGCGCCAGAAGTCGGGCAGCGTCTGCTGATGGAGGGTGGCGACGTCGGCTTCCGGCGTCAGCTGGTAGGGATTGTTCACGGCGAGAGCTCCGGCAGAAAACAGGGTCAGGGCCAGCAGGGCGGGCGACATCAGCTTCATGATGCCGACTCTTGCTGCCAGTGCTGGTAAAGCCCCTCGATGTCGCCCGAGCAGAGCAGCGGCATGGCCGCCTGCAGGCGCGGCAGCGGCCAGTCCCACCACCGCATCTCCTGCAGCAGGGCAATCTGCTCATCGCCGAAGCGGCGACGGATCGGCTTGGCCGGGTTGCCGCCGACTATGGTGTAGGGCTCCACATCCCGGGTGACCACGGCGCGGGTGGCGATGACTGCGCCATCGCCTATGGTGATGCCGGGCATGATCATGGCTTCCGAGCCGATCCAGACGTCATTGCCGACCCGGGTATCCCCCTTGCGCTGGAAGCCGCTCTTCACCCCCTCGCCAAAGGTGCCCGGATCGAACGGGAAGGTGGATGCCCACTCCATGCGATGGCCCTGATTGCCGGCCAACAGGAAGGTGGCACCCGAGCCGATGGAGCAGAACTTGCCGATGAGCAGGCGATCCACCTCGCCCCAGATGCCGCTCTCCCAGGTCTCCCGGGTCGAGCCGTCACCCAGCAGATAGCGTACGCAGTGATCCTCGAACGTCTTGCCATGGTAGTAGCCGGAGTAGTAGCTGTAGTCGCCCGCCTCGATATTGGGGTTGCTGAGATGCTCCCGTATTACCTGGGACTCCAGCCAGCTGCCAAAGGGACTATTCATTATTATTGCTCCTGTAATTGCTCATCTTGCTGTGCTGCCCAGCCTTTGCGGGTCAGCTGCATCTGCTGCCACCACTGCTCGTCAGCCAGGATCTCGCCGGCCGGGCCGAGCTGGGGATAGGGCATCTCCTTCTCCTTGCAGAGCTGGGCATAGATGGGGTAGCCCCCCTCGAACAGTATGCTGTTCTGCTCTTCCAGGCTTAAGGGGCAGCCGCGTTGATAACAGCCGGCCAGCTCGCGTTGGCGCTGGGCCTCGTAGAGGATGGCGGCGGCGGCCACCGAGACGTTGAGGGACTGCACCATGCCCACCATGGGGATGACGATATGGTGATCGGCCAGGGCCAGCGCCTCTTCGCCGATGCCGTGCTTCTCCTGGCCCACCAGGATGGCGGTGGGTTTGGTGTAGTCGATGGCGCGAAAATCCACCGAGCTGTCGGAGAGGTGAGTCGCCAGGATCTGCATGCCGGAGGCCTTGAGCTCGGCCACAGCGCTGCCGATGTCCGGGTGCAGCTTCACGTCCACCCAGTTCTGGCTGCCGCGGGCGGTACCCTTTCGCTTGTGGATCCAGGTTTTGGGCCAGACCGCGTGTACCCGGTGGATGCCGATGGCATCGGCGGTGCGCACGATGGCGGCCAGGTTGTGCGGCTTGTGGACCTCTTCCATGCAGACGGTCAGATCGAGCTGGCGCTGGGCCAGCATGTCGGAAATTCGTTTGAAGCGTTCAGGTGTCATGTCAGTTTCTATCGGGTGAGGCTGGTGCGCGCATCGCTTGCATGCACAGGGTCAAATCGGGCCGGCGCCGGGCCAGCATGTCTCTTGAAAAGCAGCAGGCGGCTTGCGCCGCCTGTGTTCAGTTTTTCTGCCGGCTCACCTTGAGCACGTTCGGCATCACCCGGATCTTGCGCATGATGTTGGCGAGGTGGATCCGGCTCTTGGTGGTGATGAGCAGGGTGACCAGATAGACCCGGCCATCCTTCTCTTCGGTGCTGATGGCGTGAATGTTGGCGCCGGTGGCGGCAATCACGTTGGCCAGCTCCGCCAGGGCGCCCTGGTGGTTAACGATCTCGATGCTGATGCCGGTACGGAACTCCTGTTCCTGCTCCTTGTCCACTTCCCACTGCACCGGCAGGTACTTGTCCGGCTCCTTGCTGTAGCCCTTGATGTTGCGGCAGGCTTCCTGGTGGATCACCAGCCCCTTGCCCGGGCTGATGTGGGCGATGATGGCGTCCCCCGGGATGGGGCGGCAGCAGTTGGCAAAGGTGACCAGCATGCCGTCGGCACCCTTGATCGGCATCTTCTTGCTGCTGGACTTGGGCTGCTCTTCCGGCGGCAGTTCATCCCCCAGCATGCGGCGCGCCACCATCACGCTCATGGCGTTGCCAAGGCCCACGTCGGCCAGCAGGCCCTGCAGGTTCTCGTGCTTGGTGTCGGCCAGCACCTGCTTGATGCGCGGCTCGGGGATGTCTTCGATGTTCTTGGCGCCGAGCGCATGGTTGAGCAGGCGGCGACCCAGCACCACCGACTCCTCCGTGCGCAGGTTCTTGAGGAACTGGCGGATCTTGGAGCGGGCCTTGGTGGTCACCACGAAGTTGAGCCAGGCTGCGTTCGGGCGGGCCCCCGGTGCCGTGATGATCTCCACCGTCTGGCCCGAGTGCAGCGGGCTGCTCAGCGGATAGGGGTGGCGGTCGACCCGCGAACCGACGCAGGCGTGGCCGATGTCGGTGTGCACCGTGTAGGCAAAGTCCACCGGAGTGGCCCCGGCGGGCAGCTCCATGATGCGCCCTTCCGGCGTGAACACGTAGATCTCGTCGGGGAAGAGGTCGGTCTTGACCCCCTCGATGAATTCAAAGGAGCTGCCGGCACTCTGCTGCAGCTCGAGCAGGCTCTGCATCCAGCGCTGGGCGCGGATCTGGGCCGTAGTGCCCGAGCTGTCGCCATCCTGCTTGTAGGCCCAGTGGGCGGCGACGCCCTTGTCGGCCATCTGGTCCATGAATTCGGTGCGGATCTGCACTTCCACCGGCACCCCGTGCGGCCCCACCAGCGAGGTGTGCAGCGACTGGTAGCCGTTGGTCTTGGGGATGGCGATGTAATCCTTGAAGCGGCCGGGGCGGGGCTTGTAGAGGCTGTGCATCTGGCCCAGCACCCGGTAACAGGTATCTATGTCCTTCACCCTCACACGAAAGGCGTAGATATCCATTACCTCATGAAATTGCAGCTCTTTTTTCTCCATCTTGTTGTAGATGGAGAACAGGTTCTTCTCGCGGCCGCTGACCTGGGATTCGATGCCAGCCTCACGCAGCCGGCCTTCAATCTCGCTCTGGATGGAGTCGATGATCTCGCGGCGATTGCCGCGGGCGCGCCGTACCGATTCGCGCAACACCCGCGAGCGCATGGGGTAGAGCGCCTCGAAGCCCAGCTCTTCCAGCTCGTTCTTCATGGTGTGAATACCGAGGCGGTTGGCGATGGGGGCGAAGATTTCGAGGGTTTCCCGGGCTATGCGGCGGCGTTTGTCCGGTCGCAGCGAGCCCAGGGTGCGCATGTTGTGGGTGCGGTCGGCCAGCTTGATCAGGATGACCCGGATATCCTGGGTCATGGCCATCACCATCTTGCGGAAGTTCTCGGCCTGGGCCTCCTTGCGATCGCGAAACTTCAGCTTGTCGAGCTTGGAGACGCCTGATACCAGCTCGGCGACGGCATCGCCAAACAGTTCGGCCAGGTCGGCCTTGGTGACAGGAGTATCTTCGATGACGTCGTGCAGCACGGCGGCCATCAGGGTTTCATGATCGAGGCGCATGTCGCCAAGAATGCGGGCAACGGCAACCGGGTGGGTAATGTAGGGCTCGCCGCTGGAACGCATCTGTCCCTGGTGAGCATCACGGGCCACCACATAGGCTTGCCTGAGCTTCTCCACCTGCTCGGGTGGCAGGTAGGAACTGGCTATTTCTTTAAGATTTTCAAATAAATACAAGACAGTCCCCGCAGCGGTGAAACGGCAATCCGTGGATATAGAGGGTATAGTCCTGAGTTTGCGAGGTTTTCGAGCGGTTGTAAATGGGGGAGAACAGTCGGCACCCGGGCGGGCGCCGACTATAGGAAACAGCTGACTTAACCGCGGCCTTCGGCGATGGCAGCAACGGCAGCCAGCTCGGCGGCTTCCTGCTCTTGCTGCTCGTAACGGTCCTGGGTGTCCATCACCTGGTTGTTCACCAGACCCAGTTCGATCTCACGCAGGGCGATCACGGTCGGCTTGTCGTTCTCTTCGTCAACCAGGGGATCTTTGCCTTGAACCGCGATTTGACGGGCGCGGCGTGCGGCGACCAGCACCAGGTCAAAACGGTTACCTACCTGTTTTACAGCATCTTCTACAGTAACGCGTGCCATGCAGGACTCCAGTGTTTGGGCTTTCTCGGTTTAAAAAAGCGGTGTTTAAAAATGACGCAAAAGTTTACTTGTTTTTGGCCTATTCTGCCAGTAGCTGTTGCAGCAAGTTTTGTTGGGCCTGCTGCTGCTGGCGCAATTCCAGCCGTTGGCACTCGATGATGGCCCTGAGCTGGAACAGCGCCTGCTCAAAGTCTTCGTTGATGATGACATAGTCATACTCGTCGTAGTGCACCATTTCGGCAATGGCTTTATCCATCCGGCCCTTGATCACCTCTGCACTGTCCTGGCCGCGGCCGATCAGGCGACGCTCCAGCTCTTCGCGGCTGGGAGGCAGGATGAAGATGGATTTGGTCGGCATCTGCTCGCGGATCTGGCGGGCTCCCTGCCAGTCGATGTCGAGGAACACGTCGATGCCCTGCGCCAGGCAGGCTTCGATGGCGGCGCGGGAGGTGCCGTAGTAGTTGCCGAACACCTCGGCCCACTCCAGAAAGTCGCCGCGCTCGATCAGCGCCTTGAACTCTTCCACCTTGACGAAGTGGTAGTGCACCCCGTGCTCTTCACCGGGACGGGTGGCGCGGGTGGTGTGGGAGACCGACAGCTGCATCTTGCCTGCGCTGTTGTGCTGGGTCAGCAAGGCATTGAGCAGGCTGGATTTACCCGCTCCGCTCGGGGAGGAGATGATATAGAGAGTGCCTTGTTTCGCCATGTCTGTACCTTTAATCTAAACCCGTGTTTTGGTTGTAGCAGAGGCTGCCGTCTTGTGCCCGAAAGGGAGACAGCCAAATCCGAAACGCGGAAAATTCTTGAAGAAGAGGGATGTAAAGGCGGCGAATTTTAACAGAAGGCGGCGGATAAAAAAACGGCCGGAATCATATTCCAGCCGATCAAAGTATTCGTAGCTTGCTGCGGGAGCGTAACCCACATCAGCCCTCATTCTGCCTGCCGTTGCCGGGGCGGGCCAGCAGATTATCCCTGCCGCTGGCTTCGGGATTTCCGAGTTGCGCGCATCATCAGCGCGGCAGTTGGCGCTCGGCGCAGAGCCGGTCGAAGGCGGCGATGACCCGTTCGCTGGTGATTTTGCCCATGGCGTCCGGATCCTTGAGGCGGGTGCGCCAGCCAAGCTCGGTCAGCGGCTTGCCGGTCTCCTGCTCGATCAGCTCCTGATAGACGCTGACCGCGTAGTCGCGGCATAGATAGGGGCCGGTACGATCCGGGTTGTGATGGGCATAGAGGCCGAGCACCGGCGTACCCACCAGGGTGGCCATGTGAGCCGGGCCGGTATCGGGAGCCAGCACCAGGCTGGCCTCCTTGATCAGCGCCAGCAGTTGCTTGAGGTTGGTCTGCCCCACCAGATCCACCGGCTTGCTCTGGCTCAGCCGCGCAATGTCGGCAGCCAGATCCCGCTCCAGCTTGGCCGGCCCGCCGCACAGATAGACCTGAAACCCCTTGAGGGCGGCGTGATCCGCCAGTGCGGCATAGCCGGCCGCCGTCCAGTTTTTGAAGGCCTTGCTGGCGGCGGCGCAGATGAGCAGGGTCGGCTTGCCGCCGATCTTCTCCTTCGCCCAAGCCTGGTGCTCGGCGCTGATGGGCAGTTGCCAGTCCGGGGTCAGATCCTGGATGCCAAGTTCTTTGGCGAAGGCGAGGAAACCGTCCAGCACGTGAGGCGAGGCGGGGGATGGCACCTTGTGGTTGGTGAACAACCACTGGCCGTCGCTGGCCCGCTCCCGATCAAACCCGAGTTTGACTTTAGCCTTGATGCCGAGGGTGGCGATGCTGGCCCGCATGGCCGCCTGCAGGTGCAGCAGGGCATCGAATTGGCGCCCCCTGAGGGTCTGCCAGAGCTCGCGATAGCCGCGCCAGCCCTTGCTCTTGTCGAAGGCGATCACTTCGACCCCGGGCAGATCGGCAAAAAGCGTCGCTTCAATCTTGCCGGTGATCCAGGTGATGCGGGTCGTCGGCCAGGCCCGCTGGATGACGCGCACCAGCGCCAGCGCGTGGCAGCAGTCCCCGATGGCGGAGAGCCGCAGGATGCAGATGGAGGAGGGCGGCGTTTGGAACAGCGGCATGATGTGGCGCAACGATGGCAAAATGGATGGATGGCATTATGCAAACTCCCCTGTGGATTGTAAAATTGCGCACGACTGGCAGCCGGCCCCACCGGGCCCCTGTTGCCCTGGCCCTGAGCGCCAACCCGTAGCGATGACCGACCGGAATGACCAAGATGCAAATTCAGACCGAACACAACCAGATCTGCTGGTATGCCGAAGGGGCGTTTCGCGACCCTTCTCCCGAGCTGTTTGATCCGGCCTGGTGGCAGAACAACCGGCAGGTGGTGGGGACCTCCATCGGCCGCGGCGTGACCTGGTTCGTGAAGGATGAATCCCGCCACCTGGTGCTGCGTCACTACTATCGCGGCGGCATGGTGGGCAAGGTGGTGCGGGATCGCTTCTGGTTCGAGGGAGTGGAGTCTAGCCGGGCCATGGCCGAATACAGCCTGCTGGCCAAGTTGAGCGCCCAGGGGTTGCCGGTGCCACGCCCGTTTGCCGCCCGCATGGCCAAACAGGGCCCCTTCTACCGGGCTGACATCCTGATTGAGCGCATTCGCGGTGCCAAGGATCTGGTCGCCCTGCTCAAGCAGGGGCCGATCGCCGGCGAGGTGTGGCACAAGGTGGGCCAGACGGTGCGCCAGTTGCACGACGCCGGGGTCTATCACGCCGATCTCAACAGCCACAACCTGTTGCTCGACAAGGAGGGCAAGGTGTGGGTGATCGACTTCGACAAGGGGGCCATCCGCTCGCCCGGCAACTGGCAGCAGGCCAACCTGGAACGCTTGCTGCGCTCCTTCAACAAGGAGTCCCAGCTGCATACCAGTTTTCACTTCGTACCGGAGAACTGGCAGGCCCTGATGAACGGCTATCAAGGAAAAGCGAGCTGACCCTGTTGCTCGGTGCGAGAGCCAATGTTACTTATTGAGAAGGTCTTCAGATTCGGTGTCGAGGCGCTCGATGGACATGCTCAAGGCTCCCCTCAGGGAGGCAATTACCCGGTTTGATCTGGCGCTGATGGCGGATGCCATCGCCTTGCTGGAGGCAGGGCTCTGGAGCTGGAGTCCGCAGCAGGGCGTGCAGCGGGATCTCTCCTGTCTGCGGCTGCTGGGATTGAACGAAGCAGGTCTGGACGACCTCGGCTGGCTGGAGCGGGTGCACCCCGACGACCTGGGGAGCCTGCAGGAGGCGCAGCTGGCCTGCCAGAGCGGGCGGGTGGCCCAGATCCGGCTCGAATACCGGATCCTGCATCACGATGGCCACTATGTCCGGCTGGAAGAGCGGGCCAGGCGCGATGTCCACGGCCAGGTGCTGGGGGTGGTGCGTCTGCTCGAACCGCAGACGGTGCAGGTGGAGGAGCGGCACGGTACCGATCCCCTCACCGGGCTGGAGAGCCGCAGCCACTTCGAACAGCTGCTCGATGAGCGGCTGGCCAGCGCGAGCGGCAGCTTCAGCCTGCTGCAATTCACCGTCGATCACAGGGCCAAGATCCAGCAGCTGTTTGGCGAGGCAGCCTGCGACGCCATGCTGGCCAAGCTGGCCCGCATCGTGCGCCATGAACTGCGGCGGGAAGACCCCTTCGCCCGCTGGGACGAAGACGGCTTCATCCTGATGCTCTCCCAGACCGACCGGCTGAGCGGCCTCGAGATTGCCGAGCGGCTGAGGATGGAGATCGCCGATGCCAGCCTGCTGCCGCAACGGCCGGTGACCGTCAGCATCGGGCTGGTGCAGAGTCAGGCCGGCGAGCAGATCGATCACCTGCTGGCCCGGCTGGCCACCTGTCACGGTCAGGCCAGACGGGAGCACAACACAGTCGTTGGCTGATTTTTAGTCAGCGTTCACTTACCCCATGACGCTGGCATACCCAGAGGGAGGCCAGCATCAGCAGGCCGCCCAGGCTGAGCCTGAGCAGGTCGGTATCCTTGCCCCACAGCACTAGGTTGACCAGCAGGCCCGCCGGGATCAGAGCGTTGTTCATGATCGCCAGCACGCCGCTGCTGACCTGGGTCGCCCCCTTGTTCCACAGGAAGTAACCAAGGCCCGAGGCGCCGATCCCCAGCCACAGCAATATGCCCCACTGCAGGGCGCTGGTGGGGTATTGCGGTGTGCCGAGCAGCCACCAGGCGGGCAGGGCCACGGCCAGGGCGCCCAGATAGAAGCAGCCGAACACCGCCAGTTGTGGTGGTTGCTGTTCCTCCCGTGCCAGCAGTACCTTGTAGCCCACCTGACCCAGGGCGAAGCAGACGTTGGCGCCCTGCACCACCAGGAAGCCAAGCACGTAGCTTTCGGTCAGCCCGTCGAAGCGGATGACGGCCGCCCCCAGCACCGCCAGCAGTGCTCCCCACAGATAGACCGGCTTGAAGCGCCGCTCCAGCAGATCGTGGATCAAGGTGACGTAGATGGGGGTGAAGATGGTGAACACCAGCACTTCCGGCACCGTCAGCAGCAGGAAGGAGTGGTAATAGAACAGATACATGATGCCGAGCTGGGTGGCGCCGAGGGCCATCAGCTTGGCCACCAGGTCGGGCCGCAGCCAGCGGCGGCGCAGGAAGGGCAGGAACACCAGGCTGGCGAGCACGATGCGGGTCAGCACCGAGAAGTAGGCATCTACCTGGCCGGCGAGATAGACCCCGATCAGGCTGAAGGAGAATGACCAGAGCAGGGTAACCCCTATCAAGTAGTTCATGTGGTTGATTTGTCGTCAGTTGTCAATTTTGAAGGGGGCTATGATGGCCGAGAAGGAAGCCGTGATCCAGCGTTTATGGCGCCAGTTGCCACAGATCGGAGCATTTTCCTTTAGCGCGAGCAACGGGGCAGGCTCCGCCACCGACTGGAGTGGCAGCGGCGAGGGGGAGGTGGTGGTGACCGATCACCAGGGCGGCTGGTTGTTTGTCGAGACGGGTCGCTATACCACGCCCCATGGCCGGGTGCTGACCATGCACAATCGCTTCTGGTGGCAGCGCGGCGAGCAGGGGATCCGCCTCTCTCATCTGCGCTATGAACAGCCGGTGGTGCTGTTCGAGCTGCTGCCTCAGACGGATGGTCGCTGGCTCACCGCCGAACCCCATCTGTGTGGCCAAGATCACTACAGCGCCGAGCTGACGCCGGCCGAGGGCGGTTTTCTGCTCGGCTGGCAGATCACAGGGCCGCGCAAGAACGAGCGGCTGAGTTATCGCTATCTGGGCTGATGGGACGGCAAGGCCGCCAGGCGGGCATAAAAAAACCGGCGCAGAGCGCCGGTAGAGGGGACAAATCGGAGGTTTTTTTAAAACGGTCCCAAAAACAGGAGAGATACACTCTCGTCACACATTCAGAAACAGAGGTCAGGCGCTCAACGCATAGCTCAGCATGGCTTGCAGCTTGCTGTCGAAGAACCAGGGCAGCAGCACCATCAACAGCCCGAGCAGACCCACCAGCCGCCGGCGATACTGCCAGCCGGCGATCACCACCAGGCCGCCGCAGAGCGTGGTCAGGATGCCTGACATAGGGCAGCCTCCCGCTGGACGCGGCGCTGCTGGGCCCACTGGTTGAGGGCGACCGAGCCCAGGATCAGGGCCAGTGCCACACCTGTGGTGGACTGGATCTGCTCGCCGAGGAACAGGGCACCCAGCATGACGCCGAACAGCGGCACCAGGTAGTTGCTGAAGGAGGCGAAGGTCGGGCCCGCCTTCTGGATCAGCGCCATGTAGAGGAAGTAGACCAGACCGGTACAGAACACTCCGAGCACCGCGACGGCGCCGATGGCCTGCTGGCTCGGCAGGGTGAGCGCGCTCAGATCGGTGACGAACGGTGCGGCCAGCAGCAGCTGGATGGCCGAGGAGATCAGGATGTTGCGTGCCACGACCACAGGGTGGTCCTTGGCGAAGCGCTTGATCATCAGCAGGCCGATGGCGAAGCAGCTGGCACCGAACAGGATGGCCATGGCGCCGAGCAGGCCGGCATTCATGCCGCTGGCCAGTTTCGGCCAGAACAACACCAGTACGCCGACGAAGCCGATGATCACGGAGACGAGACCGCCCTTGGTGATTTTTTCACCAGAAACCAACAAGGGTGCCATCAGGATGGTGACAAACGGGATACAACCCATTACCACGGCGGCGATGGCGCTATCCACATACTGTTGACCCCAGGCCACCATGATGAAGGGCAGGGTGGCATCGAGCAGGGCGATCAGCATATAGGTACGCCACGGGGTGTGTTCGCTCTTGAGACGCATGAACAGGCAGAGCAGACCCAGGGTCAGGCTGCCACACAAGGCGCGACCGGCTGCCACCATGATGGGGGGCAATTCGGTCACGGCCTGATGCATGAAAATGAACTGGGAGCCCCACAACAGGCCAATCGCCAGCAACAACAGATAGCTACGCATTTTAATCTCCGATGTAATTCGCCTGCGCATTCTATGCAATCTGCTACTATGCCAAAAATGAATTGTCGTCATTCAACCATGGCCAATATCGATGGAACTGCCCCTTTCCCGCCTCGACCTCAACCTGCTCACCGTGTTCGACATGCTGATGCAGGAGCGCAACGTCACCCGTGCCGCCGAGCGGCTGCACCTCTCCCAGTCCACCGTCAGTCATGCGCTGGGGCGGCTGCGAACGGCGCTGGACGACCCCCTGTTCGTGATGAGCCGGCGCGAGATGATGCCGACCGAGCGCGCCAAGGCGCTGGCCGGCCCGGTGCGCCAGGCGCTGGCCATGCTGGAGCAGGGTTTGCGGCAGGCCAAGGGGTTCGATCCCGCCAGCGCGCGGCGGATCTTTCGCATCGCCACTCCGGGCTCGGTGGAGCATGGTCTGGTGCCGGCGCTGGTGGAGCGGTTGCACCGGCATGCCCCTCACTGCCGGCTGGAGGTGTGTGAGCTGGCGGACAGCGACTATGAGCGGGAGCTGGAGAAGGGGGAGCTGGATCTGGTGATCGGTTTCGCCGATGCCAACCACCTCTCGCCCCGGCTGTGGCGCGAACCCTGGTTCAACAACCCGCTGGTCTGTCTGTCGCCCCTTGGCAGCGAGCTGCCGGATGTGCTGGGGCCGGATGATCTGGTCAGTCGGCCCCACATCCACACCTCCAGCTGGGGCCACAGCCAGGCCATGGTGGATCTCTGGCTGGCCCGCTTCGGGGTGGAACGTGAACTGGGTGTCCGATTACCGAGCTTTATGGCGGTGCCGCCGCTGATGGCCACCGGTCGCTATCTGGTGGTGGTGCCCGAAATGATCGGGCGCCACTTCTGCCGCTACTACCCGCTGCGGCTGCACCAGCTGGACCCCGACATCCCCATCGTCTATCTGATGGCGGGCCACCCGCTCACCGCCCATGACGAGGCGATCGGCTGGTTCAAGGGGTTGTTGCACCGGTTGGCGTTCGAGCGCTACGGCGCGGATGCGCTCGGCAGCCCGGCGCAGCGTGGGGCGGATCAGTTCAATCCGGCGAAGTAGTCGAGCCCCATCGCCCCCTTCACCTCGGCCAGCACCTCGTCGGTCAGGGCGCGCGCCTGCTCGGTGCCCTGCTGCAACAGGCGCAGCAGCTGGCGCTTGTCGGCGATGGCCGCCTCGCGCCGTTCCCGCATCGGGGCGAGCAGGGTCTGCAGGCAGTCGTTTAGCACCTGTTTGCAGCGCATGTCCCCCAGCCCGCCGCGCTGGTAGTGGGCCTTCATCTCGGCCACCAGTGCCTTGTCGGGGTGGAAGGCATCCAGATAGGCGAACACCGTATTGCCCTCCACCTGACCCGGATCGCTCACCTTGAGGTGATTGGGGTCGGTGTACATGGCGAACACCGCCTGCTTGATCTCGTCGCTCGACATGCCGAGCTCTATGGTGTTGCCGAGGGACTTGGACATCTTGGCCTTGCCGTCGATGCCGGGCAGGCGGCCGGTGTCGCTCAGAATGGGCTGGCACTCGGTCAGCACCTCCTTGCCCACTAGAGAGTTGAAGCGGCGCACTATCTCGTTGGTCTGCTCCAGCATCGGCAGCTGATCCTCGCCCACCGGCACATGGGTGGCGCGAAAGGCGGTGATGTCGGCGGCCTGGCTGACCGGATAGATCAGGAAGCCGGCCGGCAGGCTGCGCTCGAACCCTTTCTGCTGGATCTCCGCCTTGACGGTGGGGTTGCGCTCCAGTCGGGCGACGCTGACCAGGTTGAGGTAATAGGTCGTCAGCTCGGCGAGGGCGGGCAGGGCGCTCTGCAGACAGAAGGTAGTCTTTGCCGGGTCGAGGCCGGCGGCCAGGTAGTCGGCCATCACCTCCAGCACGTGATCGGTCACCTTGGCCGGGTTGTGGCCGTTGTCGGTCAGCGCCTGCAGATCGGCGATCATCACGAACTGGCGGTAATGGTGCTGGGCGGCCACGCGCTGGCGCAGCGAGCCGACGTAGTGGCCGATGTGCAGTTTGCCGGTGGGCCGGTCGCCGGTCAGGATAACGGGGTTGTGCATGTCACTCTCTCCAGTTGGGTGAGCCGGGAGGCGACAAAGGGATGAAAACAATGACCGCCTCTCGGCGGTCACGGTGTTTTCTTTGGGAAATTTTACATAGAAAAGCAGTGCCGCCTGTTTAAGAGCAGCACCACCAGTAGTTGTGATTGAACGAGGTCATATTCATGGCAAATCAAACTACGCCTGTTCAGTTACTTCTGCAAGGGGACGACCAGCAGATCGCAGGGCACGGTATTCATCAGCTGGCGCGCGCTCGAAGTGAGCAGGCTCCAGAAGCTCTGGCGGTGGCCACACACCAGCAGGTCGATCTGGTAATCCCTGACCGCCTGGTTGACCCGCTCGCTCAAATCGCCGCAGATCACCAGCTTCTTCTCGATGGGGTAGTCCACCGACGCCAAGAAGGCTTCCAGCTTCTCTTTCGCCTCGGCGATCACCTGGTCCTGCACGTTGTCGATGTCGATATCGATCATCTCGGTGTAGAGATCCTTGAGGTCCACATCGACATGGATCACCGACAGCTTGGCGCCGTTGGAGCGGGCCCGGTCGACCGCCTTCTCGATCACCTTGCGGTTGTCTTCCGACAGGTCGATCGCGGCCAGTATGTGTTTGTAATAGGTTCCATTCATGGGAGTTCTCCTCACTGATCCTGAGCCCACTATACCAATGTCTGCTGAAACTAAAATGGTGTCCCCGGCACAGTTTTGGGATTTAAAAGAGTTTCCTATGGAGCTTTCTGTCGATGATGGGCAATAAACTGGCGATAAATCGAACAGGAGTTTGAAGCAGGTCACACCCGCTGGCTTGCCCGTAGCCGGTGACAGGCATAGGATGTGCCCGTGTTTCGCAATGAACACAAAACAACAAAAAGCATCTGAATACCGCTTTGGGGAGCCTCGCGCTCCCTTTTGTTTTTCTGCCCTCTTCCCGCCGATATTCCGCCCGACATCAAGGTAATCCCGCCCCGCTTGGTTATGCTGTAGCCAGTTCCCTTGGCAAACCGTGGCGCGCCGCTGCGTCCCACGGCCGTTCCTGTTGTCGTGTTCCTTTCCCGGAGACTCCTTGATGATCATTCATCCGCAAATCCAGGGCTGCGTCGCCCGCAACTGTCACCCCATCGGCTGCCGCGCCGCCGTGCTGCAGCAGATCGCGCGGATCCGGGCGGCGGGCCCGTTCAACGGGCCGAAACGGGTGCTGGTGCTGGGTGCCTCATCCGGCTTCGGGCTGGCGTCGCGCATCGCCCTGGCCTTCGGGGCCGGTGCCGACACCATTGGCGTGTCGTTCGAGCGCGGCCCCTCCGACAAGGGCCTGGGCAGCGCTGGCTGGTACAACAACATCTGGTTTCGCACGGAGGCGGAACAGGCTGGCCGCGTGGCCATCAACCTGATTGGCGACGCTTTCTCAGACCAGATGCGTCAGCAGGCCATCGATGTCATCCGCCAGCAGCTCGGGCAGGTGGATCTGGTGATCTACTCGTTGGCGAGCGGCATCCGGGTACTGCCGGACGGCACGCAGGTGCGCTCCGTGCTCAAGACCACCGGCCAGCCCTTTCGAGGCTGGGGGCTGGATCTGGAACACGATACCTTGGTGCAGCAGTCGCTGGATCCGGCCACCCCGGAGGAGATCCGCGACACCGTCAGCGTGATGGGGGGCGAGGATTGGCAGCTCTGGCTGCAGGCGCTGCAGCAGGCAGATTGCTTGGCGCCTGGCGCCCAGACGGTGGCCTACTCCTATATCGGCCCCGAATCGACCTATCCCCTCTATCGGGACGGCACCATCGGTTACGCCAAGGAGCACCTGCACGCCACCGCCGAGACCATCAACCTGCAGCTGGCGGAGATCGGCGGCCACGCCTGGGTGTCGGTGTGCAAGGCGCTGGTGACCAAGGCGAGCGCCTTTATTCCCGTGTTGCCTGTCTATCTGGGTCTGCTGATGGGGGTGATGAAGGAGCGCGGGGTGCACGAAGGCTGCATCGAGCAGATGCAGCGGCTGTTCGCCGGCAAGATGTACGGCCCGCAAGGGGTGGTGGCTGATGGCAACCGGCTGATCCGGATGGATGACCACGAGCTCGACCCGGCCGTGCAGGCCGCCGTCTCGGCGCTCTGGTCCAAGGTGACGCCGGACAACTTCCACGCGCTGGGGGATTTTGCCGGGCTGCGGCAGGACTTCATGCAGCTCAACGGCTTCGAGCTGGCGGGGGTGGACTATGGCGAGCCGGTGGATGTCGCCTCCCTCACCGAGCTGCAGCCCTGAGTCAGGGGAGGCTGCGGCTCAGGCCACGCTGCTGGCCAGTGCCTCCGGTTCTTCGGGGCTGCCAGGCTCCGCGGCCAGTATGGTCTGGTTGCGGCCCTGGCGCTTGGCCTGATACATGGCCATGTCGGCCCGGTGGATGAGCTGGCCCAGCCCGTCATCGGCGGCCGAGCGGCCGGCCACCCCGATGCTGATGGTCATGCGCGGCTGTTCGATCTGGCCGATGCGCTGGCGCAGTTGCTCTGCCAGATACCAGCAATCCGCCGCCGGCAGCGGCACCGCTACCAGAAACTCTTCGCCACCCCAGCGCCCGACCAGCTGCAGGTCGGGCGCCCAGGATCTCAGCTCCCGCGCCAACCGCTGAATGGCCCTGTCTCCCGCCTGATGGCCGTGACGGTCGTTGATCTGCTTGAAGTGATCGATGTCGATGATGATCAGGGTGAGCGGCCCCTCCTGCTGCCAGCGGCTGGCCAGCCGCTCCAGCAGGGCACGGCGATTGGGCAACTCGGTCAGCTGATCGAAGGTGGCCAGCTTGTAGAGGTGGCGTGAGCTGCGGTGCAGTCGATGGGTGGTGAGCCCGAGCAGCAGCAGGGCCCCGGCCAGCAAGCCGACCAGCATCAGCTGGTAGTGGCGGGCACTCTGCTGATGCAGCAGCTGCTGGCGCTTGTTCTCGTTCTCCTGCTGCAGCACCCGGTTGCTGGCCTCGCTGCGGGCCAGATCCATCTCGGCCTGGAAGGCGGCGGCATGCTGGCTCAGGGTCTGGTTGAAGTGCTGCTTGTAGTCGCTGACGTATTCGCTGAGCGCCTGGTAGGCCTCCGGGTAGCGCCCCTGGTCCGCCAGCAGACTGGCCTGCAGCGCCTTGCTGGCGGCCCCCGCACTCCCCTGGCTGGTCAGCACCTGCAGCGCCAGCTGTTTCTCGCCGCTACCCTGCAGCGCCCGGGCCCGGGTCTCCTGCAGGCGCGTGCCGGCTTCCGGGTAGCCCAGCTGCCGATACAACGCCTGTGCCTCGTCCAGGGTGCGCAGGGCGCCGGCCCAGTCGTGCTGGGCGTTGAGCGCCATGGCCTGATAGCCGAGGATGATGGCTCGGTAATCCGGCGCCAGATCCGGGTTGCTGAGCAGGTTGTCCAGCAGCCGCCTGGCCTGGGTGGGTCGATCGGTATCGATGTAGAGCCGCGCCATGTTGGCGCGAATGATGATCTGGCTGTTGGGCTCGCCCAGCTGCACCATGCGTTGCAGCGCCTCCAGATAGTAGCCTTCGGCTTCCCGCGCCAGGTTCAGGTCGGCATAGAGGTTGCCGAGGGTCATCAGCAGGCGGGCACACTGCAAGCTGGCGATGGGGGAGTCCGGTACCGATTGTTTGAGGCGAAAGGCGGTCTTGAGTTCGGCGATGGCCGGGCTCAGTTGCTGGGTGCGGTAGAGGGCGAGCCCGTTCAGGGCGTGCCACTCCGAGGTCTGTTGCGGATGGCCAGCGACGGCGGGTCTGAGCTGCTCCAGCAGGGTGAGCGCCTGATCCGGCGCCTCGGTGTCCAGGGTGAGGGCGATCTGCTGCAAGCGAAAGTCGAGCAGGCGCAGGGTCTCCTGCTGGGCGCTGGCCAGCCCGCGGGCCCGGGCGTTGTCGAGCAGGGCCTGTGGATAGCGCCCCAGCGCGGCCTGGGCCAGGGACCTGGCGTAGAACAGTTCCATATCCTGCTGGGGACTGGCGTCGAGGCGCTGCAGATAGCCGACGGGATCGCGCGCCGCCTGCAATTCAGCCTCTTTCAGCAAGGAGGGAGCTGCCTGCAACTGGGTCATCCAGAGCAGCGCCAGTGCCATTATGAATCTCATTGAATCCTTTCCCCGACCACTGGCGCCATCATAATGGCTGAATCCACCTACACCATGTTTCTTTGCTTCTCTATAACCGTATGGGGGATAGGATGAGGCGAAAAGCTGTCACAACTGAGAGCTCGGGCAGCGGTATCTGGTTGCTTCATAACGAAACTGTGGCGACAATCGTGACCAAATCACAGTGGAGAATCATCATGTTGGCCAAAGCCATGATCGAGAAGTTGAACGAGCAGATTAATCTTGAATTCTATTCCTCCAACCTCTACCTGCAGATGAGCGCCTGGTGCGAGGACAAGGGCTTCGAGGGGGCGGCCACCTTCCTGCGCCAGCACGCCGTCGAGGAGCGTCAGCACATGGAGCGCCTGTTCACCTATGTGAGCGAGACCGGTGCCATGCCGATGCTGGGCGCCATCGATGCCCCTCCCCACGAGTTCAAGTCCCTGGGCGACATCTTCCGCACCACCCTCGAGCATGAATACCACATCACCAAGTGCATCAACGGCCTGGCTCACGTGGCGTTCACCACCCAGGACTACTCCACCTTCAACTTCCTGCAGTGGTACGTGGCCGAGCAGCACGAAGAGGAGAAGCTGTTCAAGAGCATCGTCGATCGTCTGAGCCTGGTGGGCGAGGACGGCAAGGGCCTCTACTTCATCGACAAGGAGCTGGCCGAGCTGGCCAAGGGCGCCCCGGCCAGCATCATGGATGGCACCAGCGCCTGATAGTCGTGGACACTTAGTGTTCAGCCAGTACAATGACGGCCCCTCTCAACAGGGGCCGTTTTCTGTTGCAGATACCCTGAAACCACTGGGCTGGTTTCTGCCGGGTACAATGACGGTCTCTCGTTTGAACAGGGGCCGTTTTTCTTTTGATGGGTGAGTGATGATGAAGCAGTTTGATGTGGTGGTGATCGGCGCCGGGGCGGCCGGCTTGATGTGTGCGGCCCAGGCTGGTTATCGGGGCCGCTCCGTGCTGGTGCTCGACAACGCCAAGAAGCCGGGCCGCAAGATCCTCATCAGCGGCGGCGGCCGCTGCAACTTCACCAACCATCAGGCTGGTCCCCACGCCTTTCTCTCGGCTAACCCCCACTTCTGCAAGTCGGCGCTGGCGCGCTACACCCAGCAGGATTTCATCGATCTGGTGGACCGGCACGGCCTGAACTATCACGAGAAGACCCTGGGCCAGCTCTTTTGTGACGAGAGCGCCAAGGAGATCGTCGACATCCTGCTGACCGAGTGCGACTGGGCGGGCGTGGCCCTGCAGTTCCAGACTGAGATCCTCACCGTCAGCAAGGGCGAAGAGGGCTTCGTGCTGACCACCAGTCAGGGTGAGATAACCTGCCACTCGCTGGTAGTGGCCACCGGCGGCCTCTCCATGCCGAAACTCGGTGCCACCCCCTACGGCTTCAAGCTGGCGGAGCAGTTCGGCCTCAAGGTGCTGCCGACCCGTGCCGGGCTGGTGCCCTTCACCCTGCATCAGGCAGATAAAGAGGCCTTCGCCGATCTGGCCGGGGTCAGCCTGCCGGTGGCGGTGACCGCCGAGGATGGCACCTGCTTCAAGGAGGCCATGCTGTTCACCCATCGCGGTCTCTCCGGCCCAGCCATCCTGCAGATCTCCTCCTTCTGGCTGGCGGGGGAGAAGATCCACATCAACCTGCTGCCGGAGCTGGACATCCCGGCGGCCCTCAGGGAGTGGGTCCAGGCCCATCCGGCCCAGGAGCTGAAAACCGTGCTGGGGCGCGAGCTGCCCAAGCGCTTCGTCGACAAGCTGGTGGAGCTGGGTCTGCTGATTAACAAGCCAATGCGCCAGTACAACGAGCGGGAGCTGGAGGCAGTGGCCACCCTGCTGGGGGATTGGCAGATCCTGCCGAACGGCACCGAGGGGTATCGCACCGCCGAGGTGACCCTGGGGGGAGTGGATACCAACGAACTCTCCTCCAAGACCATGGAGGCGCGCAAGGTGGCCGGTCTCTACTTCATCGGCGAGGTGGTGGACGTGACCGGTTGGCTCGGTGGCTACAACTTCCAGTGGGCCTGGTCCTCCGGCTGGGTGGCTGGCCAGTACTGCTGACCAACCATCGCTCTCATCCACTTCAAACGCGGCCGCTCAGGCCGCGTTTTTTATGGGTTGCATCCCTCGCGGGGTGGCCCGCTATCCCTTTCTAAGGGTTGGCAAGAACACGGTCAGCAGGCCGATGAGCGGCAGATAGGCGCAGACCTGGTACACGGTCTCGATGCTGGTGGCATCGGCGAGCTGGCCGAGCAGAGCCGCCCCTATGCCCCCCATGCCGAAGGCGATACCGAAGAACAGGCCTGAGATGGTGCCGACCTTGCCGGGGACCAGCTCCTGGGCGTAGACCAGGATGGCAGAGAAGGCCGAGGCCAGGATCAGGCCGATGATGACCGAGAACACCGAGGTCCAGAACAGGTCGACATGGGGCAGCAGCAGAGTGAAGGGGGCGACGCCGAGGATGGAGATCCAGATCACCCGCTTGCGACCGATGCGGTCACCGATCGGCCCGCCGAGCACGGTACCTGCCGCGACCGCAAACAGGAAGGCGAACAGATAGAGCTGGGCGCTGTCCAGCGACAGGCTGAACTTGTCCATCAGGTAGAAGGTGTAATAGCTGCTCAGGCTGGCCATGTAGAAGAATTTGGAGAACATCAGCAGGCCGAGGATGGTCAGCGACCAGCCGATTTGGCGGCGGCTCAGGCCGTGACCGAGGTGCGCCTTCATCCGTTTATGGAAGTTGGCGACGTGGTGGCTGGACCAGCGCCCGACCAGGCTGAGCACGATGACGCCGACCAGGGCGAACAGCGAGAACCAGGCCGCGCTGCCCTGGCCCCGTGGCACTATGATCAGCGCCGCGAGCAGCGGGCCTATGGCCGACCCCAGGTTGCCGCCGATCTGGAACAGCGACTGGGCCAGCCCGGGCTGACTGCCGGCCGCCATGCGAGCGACCCGGGACGATTCCGGGTGGAACACCGACGAACCGATACCGATCAGCATGGCCGACAGCAGCACGGCACCGAAGCTGGCTGCCTGCGACAACGACAGCAAGCCGATCATCGTAAAGCCCATGCCGAACGGCAATGAATAGGGCATGGGCCGGCGGTCGGTGTAGAGGCCGATCAGCGGCTGCAACAGCGAACCTGTGAACTGGTAGGTGAGGGTGATGAGGCCGATCTGGGCGAATGACAGGTTGAGGCCGAGCTTGAGCAGCGGATAGATGGCCAGCAACACCGACTGCATCATGTCGTTCAACAGGTGCGAGAAACTGATGGCGGCGATCACCGGATAGCTGGTGCGATTCAAGGCATCGTGCGCGGCAGCAGCGGCGAGTGGTTGATCGGTACTGAGGCTCTTTTCCATGAGGGCGGGTTCTGTGAATCTGGATATGGCTTACCATGCCTGATCCCGATGCGTCTGGACACCACAAAGTGATGAGTGCGGGGATGTGCAGTCCAGATATGAACGGATCATTGCTCGGTGCTTGTGCTTGTGCTCGGCGGGCGGAGGATTAGTATAGAAACCTCGTCGTCGCATTATGTGGGTCGCTACCCGCCATGGAGGGATCATGTTTGAGAGCCTGGGAGTCATCAATGTCTGGACCTGCCTGAGCGGGCTGTTTTCCAAGTCCAGAGGGGCGCGCCATGTTTGAGAGCCTGGGTGTCATCAATGTCTGGACCTATCTGGTGGGGCTCTTCTTCATCATCATAGCGCCGGGGCCCAACTCGATTTATGTGCTGCGCACCGGGGCGAGCCGCGGCGTCGGCCCGGGCTACCAGGCGGCCCTCGGGGTCTTCGTCGGCGACGCCATCCTGATCTTTTGCGCCTATCTGGGCATCGCCTCCCTCATTCGCACCACCCCGCTGCTGTTCACCCTGGTGCGCTATCTGGGGGCCATCTACCTGCTCTATCTCGGGGTGAAGATCCTGCACGCCAACTTTATCGCCAGGCGGGAAGGGCAGGCGTCCGTGGTCGAGCACGGCGAGCGCTACTTCTCCAAAGCGCTTACCTTGAGTCTCACCAACCCCAAGGCGATCCTGTTCTACGTCTCCTTCTTCGTGCAGTTCGTCGACTTCAACTATGCCCACACCTGGCTCTCCTACCTGGTGCTGGCGAGCATGCTGGAGGCCATGAGCTTCGTCTATCTGACCCTGCTGATCTTCGGCGGCACCCTGATGGCCCGCTTCTTTGCACGCAAGGTACGCCTCGCCAGACTCGGCAACGGCCTCATCGGCCTCTTCTTCATGGGCTTCGCCGCCAGGCTGGCCACGCTGTCATCCTGACCCCGACAAGGGGTCACACCCGTCCGGGGGAGTCGCGGCCTTCCCTATCCGGTCGGCTGGGGTAAACTACTGCGCTTTATCATGAGGGGATCAGTCCCTCATGCTTGCCTTCCACGTGTCATGGCGAGAGATAATTCAGTTGTGTTCCCTGGTTGCAATCGGTCGGATGGTCTCATGCTCGAAAATCAGATGATGTTGTTGGCGGTGTTCGAACGGGCGGCGCTGATGCTGATGACCCTGTTCTTCCTGACCCGTACCCGGCCGTTCCAGCGGCTGTTCCAGAAGCGGGACCACACCCCGGCCGAACTGGTGCTGGTGGCCGCCATCTTCTGCCTGTTCGCGGTGTTCAGCACCTATACCGGCATTCCGGTGGAGGGGGCCCTCATCAACGTGCGGATCATCGCCATCATCTCGGGCGGCATCCTGTTCGGCCCCTGGGTCGGCATTCCGGCCGGGGTCATCTCGGGTCTGCACCGCTATCTCATCGACATGGATGGCCACACATCTATCCCGTGTCTCATCGCCAGCATCATCGCCGGTCTGCTGGCGACCTGGCTGCACCTGCGCTGCCGCAAGTCGCGGCTCTGGCTCTACGGCATCCTGGCGGGGATGGCCTGCGAAGGGCTGACCATGCTGCTCATCTGGCAACTGACCGAGCCCCACGCCGTGGGGGTCGAGATCGTCAGCCACATCGCCTATCCGATGATCGCCGGGGCGCTCTGCATCGGTCTCATCATCAAGCTGGTGCAGGACCTGGATGACGAGAAGGAGCTGATCGCCGCCAAGCAGGCCAAGCTGGCGCTCGACATCGCCAACAAGACGCTGCCGTTTTTCCAGAACATCGATCGTCACTCACTGAGCCAAGTGTGCGGCATCATTCGCAGCGAGATCAGCGCCGATGCGGTGGCCATCACCGACACCCGCGACGTGCTGGCCTATGTGGGGGTGGGCAAGGATTACTACGAGCTGGACGAGCACCACGCCATCAGCGCCATGACCCAGCGGGCGGTGCTGCTGGACCAGATCATCATCAACAACGATCTACGCCAGTACCACCTCTCCGATTTCCACTCGGTCATCATTATTCCGCTGCGGGAGAACGGCGCCGTCAGTGGCACCCTCAAGATCTACTACCGCCGCACCCACAGCATCACCAGTTCCCTCAAGGAGATGGCGGTGGGCCTCTCCCAGCTCATCTCCACCCAGATGGAGGTGTCGCGCATCGAGCAACTGAAAGAGATGACCCGCAAGGCGGAGTTCACCGCGCTGCAGAGCAAGATCAACCCGCACTTCCTGTTCAACGCCCTCAATGCCATCTCGTCGCTGATCCGCATCCGCCCCCAGCAGGCGCGCCAGCTCATAGCCAATCTGGCGGACTACCTGCGCTACAACCTCAACAAGGGGGACACCCTCATCGACATCCAGGAGGAGCTGCAGCAGGTGCGCGACTACGTGGCCATCGAGCAGGCCCGCTTCGGCGACAAGCTGGAGGTGGTATTCGAGGTGGACGACGTGCACATCCAGGTGCCGAGCCTGTTGTTGCAGCCCCTGGTGGAAAACGCCATCCTGCACGGCATCCAGCCCCGCAGTGCGCCGGGCAGGGTCACCATCGAGGTGAAACAGCTGGCGGGCGGCATTCGGGTAGCGGTGCGCGATACCGGTTACGGCATCAGCCAGGAGGTGATCGATGGGGTCGCCGCCGGGCGGGTGGAGAGCCGCAGCATCGGCCTGATGAACGTGCATCAGCGGGTAAAGCTGCTCTATGGCGACGGCCTGCACCTCAAGCGGCTGGAGCCGGGTACCGAAGTGAGTTTCTATCTGCCGGATCAGGAGTCGATGCCATGCTGAAAGCCATCATAGTGGAAGACGAATACCTCGCCCGCGAGGAGCTCATCTATCTGGTGAATCAGCACAGCCAGATCGAGATAGTGGCGAGCTTCGAGGACGGGCTGGAGGCGTTCAAATACCTGCAGGATCACGAGGTGGACGTGGTGTTTCTGGATATCCAGATCCCCTCCATCGACGGCCTGCTGCTGGCCAAGAACCTGCACAAGTCGAGCCATCCGCCCCACATCGTCTTCGTCACCGCCTACAAGGAGTTTGCGGTGGAGGCGTTCGAGCTGGAGGCGTTCGACTATATCCTCAAACCCTACAACGAACCGCGCCTCATCAGCCTGCTGCAAAAGCTCGAGCTGGCGGGCAAGTCGCAGACGGGGCAGGGGAACGAATCGGGCGCGCCGCACAATCGCACCGTCAATCTGGTGAAGGGGGAGCGCATCATAGTCACCCCCTGCGAGCAGATCTATTACGCGGAAGCCGACGAGAAGCTCACTTATGTCTACAGCCGCGATGATCGCTACGTGATGACCATGACCCTCAGCGAGTTTGTCAGCCGGCTGCCTGCCGAGGGGTTCTTCCGTTGTCACCGCTCCTACTGCGTCAACATCAACAAGATCCGCGAGATAGTGCCTTGGTTCAACAGCACCTATCTCATCCGGCTCCATGACCTGCCGTTCGAGGTGCCGGTCAGCCGCAGCAACATCAAGGCGTTCCGTCAGCTGATGCGGCTCTGATTGTCATTCATTCCCGCCGATCTGCATTTCATGCCTTAATCGGTCGGCGGGAGTGGCGTCTTGCCTATAGTGGCCCCAGTTTCCTTAAGGCCATTGACCGAGACGCATCATGACCAAAGAGATGAATCGCACCCGCTACCTCACCCTGTTGGGGACCATCATCACCCAGTTCGCGCTGGGATCCGTTTACACCTGGAGCCTGTTCAACGCCCAGCTCTCCGACAAGCTGGACGAGCCGGTCAGCCAGGTCGCCTTCGCCTTCGGCCTGCTCAGCCTCTCCCTGGCGGTGGCCTCCTCCCTGGCGGGCAAGCTGCAGGAGCGGTTCGGGGTGCGCAACGTCACCCTGGGGGCCGGCGTGCTGCTCGGCATCGGCTTCTTCCTCACCGCCCACGCCAGCAACCTGGCGATGCTCTACCTCTGCGCCGGCATCCTGGTCGGTTTTGCCGACGGTACCGGCTACCTGATGACCCTCTCCAACTGCGTGAAGTGGTTCCCGGAGCGCAAGGGGCTCATCTCCGCCTGCTCCATCGGTGCCTATGGCCTCGGCAGCCTGGGCTTCAAGTACATCAACCTGCTGCTGCTCTCCAGCAACGGCCTGGAGACCACCTTCCAGCTGTGGGGGCTGATCGCCATGTCCATGGTGCTGGTGGGAGGCATGCTGATGAAGGATGCGCCCAAGCAGGCCGCTGCCGTGCAGCAGAGCGAGAGCCGCGACTTCACCCTGGCCGAGGCGATGCGCAAGCCGCAGTACTGGATGTTGGCGCTGATGTTCCTCACCGCCTGCATGAGCGGTCTCTACGTCATCGGCGTGGCCAAGGACATCGGCGAGAACATGGTGGGCCTGCCGGCCGTGGTCGCCGCCAACGCCGTTGCCATCATCGCGATGGCCAACTTGGGCGGCCGGCTGGTGCTGGGGATCCTCTCCGACAAGATGTCCCGCATCCGGGTCATCACCATCGCCCAGCTGATTACCCTGGCCGGCATGGCGCTGCTGCTGTTCGTGCCGCTCAACGCCAACCTCTTCTTCGTGGCGGTGGCCTGCGTGGCGTTCAGCTTCGGTGGTACCATCACCGTCTACCCCTCGCTGGTGAGCGACTTCTTCGGTCTCAACAACCTGACCAAGAACTACGGCGTCATCTATCTGGGCTTTGGTCTGGGCAGCATCATCGGCTCCATCGTGGCCTCCCTGTTCGGCGGCTTCATGGCGACCTTCAACCTGATCCTGGTGTTGCTGGTGGTGGCGCTGGTGCTCTCCCTCACCATCCGCCTGCCGGCGCCGGTATCGGTCGAGCGGGCCTGATCACCTTCTTACCGCAGCAAGCAATGAAAAGACCCGGGCCAGGCCCGGGTCTTTTTTTGTGCGCGGCTCAGGGCTCAGCGTGGCGGCAGCCCCAACAGCTGGCGCACCCGCTGGCAGGTCTCTTCCACCGTTGGCCAGTCGGCGGCGGTGATGGTGACATGGCCCATCTTGCGGCCGGGGCGGGGTTCTCCCTTGCCGTAGAGGTGCAGATGCACGCCGGGCAGTGCCAGCAGGGCGGCCCAGTCGGGCGTGCCGTTTTGCCAGAGATCTCCCAGCAGGTTGAGCAGCATGGCGGGACGCACGGCGATCCGGGTGGGCAGCGGCAGATCGCACAGGGCGCGCACCTGCAGCTCGAACTGGCTGCACTCGGCGCTGTCGAGGCTGGGGTGGCCCGAGTTGTGGGGGCGGGGCGCCAGCTCGTTGACCAGCAGTTTGTCTGCCACCAGGAAGAACTCCACCGTCAGCACGCCGACGTAGTCGAGGGCGGCGATCAGCTGCTCGGCGATGCGTCTGGCATCGGCCTCCAGCGCCGGCACGTTGGCCGGGGAGCGGGTCTGATCCAGAATGCCGCCGCTGTGCCAGTTTTGCACCAGCGGCAGGGCACCGATGGCACCGCTCGGGCTGCGGGCCAGGGTCAGGGAAAATTCCCCTTCCAGCGGCAGGCGCTTCTCCAGCACGCAGGGGACGCCGCTGGCGGCCAGCGCTGCTGGCAGTTGGTCGGCGGCCTGAATGGTCCACTGGCCTTTGCCGTCGTACCCCTCGCGGGCAGTCTTGAGGATGGCGGGGAAGAGGTGATCCGGCAGCTCGGGCAGCGGCTCACCCGGCTGCAGGGTCTGGTGGGAGGCGACCGGGATGCCGGCTCTGCTCAGGAAGGCCTTCTCTTCGCGGCGATCCTGACAGATGCGCACGGCACCGGCGGCCGGTCGTACCGGCTGGTACTGCTCCAGCAGGGCCAGGGCGGTGGCCGGCACGTTCTCGAACTCGCAGGTGACGGCGGCGCAGCGGCTGGCTAGATCGTGCAGCGCCGTCGGGTCGTCATAGGCGGCGACAATATGGTGATCGGATGCCGCGCCGGCGATGCTGGTGGGATCGGGATCCAGCACCACCACCTTGTAGCCGAGACGGTGGGCGGCCATCACGAAGTAGCGGCCGAGCTGGCCGCCCCCCAACATGCCGAGGGTGGCGGGTGGTAGTATCATGCCGGGTCCTCCAGGGTGAGGGCCAGCACCCGGTCGCGTTCGTTGGCGCGAAAACCGTCGAGCTGCTGCTGGTAGCGGGGGGCATCGCCGTCCAGGGCGACGGAGAGCAGGGAGACCGCAAACAGGCCGGCGTTGGCGGCGCCCGCTTCGCCGATGGCGAAGGTGGCGACCGGCACCCCCTTGGGCATCTGCACGATGGAGAGCAGGGAGTCCATCCCCTTGAGCTGGCGGGTCGGGATGGGCACACCCAGCACCGGAAGGGTGGTCTTGGCGGCCACCATGCCCGGCAGGTGGGCGGCGCCGCCAGCGCCGGCGATGATGGCGCGCAGGCCACGCTCACGGGCGCTGGCGGCATATTCGAACAGCAGATCCGGGGTACGGTGGGCCGAGACCACGCGCGCCTCGTAGGGGACGCCATGCTCCTTGAGGATGCGGGCGGCGGCCTGCATCACGGGCCAGTCGGAGTCGGATCCCATTACCAGGCCGATCAGGGGAGGGGTATTCATGGCTATGACTCCTTGCAGTCAAACGTTTGTCTCTGGTTGGCAAAAAGAGCCGGCAAGCCGGCTCAGAATTTTTCGGGTCGCACGATTTCGACCGGTTGCAAAAAGGCGACCATGGCATAGTCGGGGTAGTAGCGACTCTGCAGGTGGGCGAGCAGGCGTTCCGCCTGTTCGCGGCTGCAGATCGCCTCTAGCCGGATGTTGCCGCTCTCGCTCCAGCTGGCGTTGCGCTCACCGTGGTCACCGCGGCCTCTGGCATCGGTGATGGTGTAGCCGCGCAGCCCCTCGCGGGTGAGGGTGCGCAGCAGGGTGGGTTCCAGGTTCGCTTCCGTGATGACGGTGAGCAGGGTGCGGATCTCGGTCTGCATGTGGCTACTCCGTGAAGTGGCGGGCCCAGCTGTGGTAAAGCGGGATCCCCAGCATGATGTTGAACGGGAAGGTGACCCCCAGCACGGCGCTGAGCGACAGGCCCGGATTGGCCTGAGGCACGGCGATGCGCATGGTGGCCGGCACGGCGATATAGGAGGCGCTGGCTGCCAGGGTGGCCAGCAGGGTCAGGCCACCCAGGGAGAGCCCCATCAGCTGGCCGATCACCAGGCCGAGGCCAGCCGAGGCGAGCGGCATCAGCAGGGCGAAGCCGAGCAGGAACAGGCCGTGACGGCGCAAGTCCTGGCACTGGCGGGCGACGATGAGGCCCATCTCCAGCAGGAACAACGCCAGCGCCCCCTTGAACAGGTCGACGAACAGGGGTTTGAGCGGGGCAATCCCGTCGGGACCGGCCAGATAGCCGATGGCCATGCCGCCCAGCAGCAGGGTGACCCCCTTGCCGAGGAAGGTTTCATGGGCCAGCCGGCGCCAGCGGGTTTGCCGACTTATCCCCTGGGCCAGCACGATGCCGACCAGGATGGCGGGGATCTCCATCACCGCCAGGAAGATGGAGAGCTGGGATTCGAAGTTGATGCCGCGCTCGGTGAGCCAGTTCACCCCGACAGCAAAGGTTGCCACGCTGACCGAGCCGTAGTGGGCGGCAGTGGCGGCGGCATCGACCCGGTTCATCTTGAGGCGTAGCACGGCGAACCCGGCCAGGGTCTGCAGCATGCCGAGCAGGATCACCAGCGCCAGTTGCGGTAATAAGGGTTGCAGGGATTGTTGCGCCAGGCCGACGCCGCCCTTGAGGCCGATGGCCAGCAGCAGAAAGAGGGAGAGAGTATCGTAGAGCGCGGGCGGCAGCTTGAGCTCGGAGCGCACCAGACCGGCCAGCAGGCCAAACAGGAAAAAGAGTACAACAACATCCAGCATGGGAGTTCGCAGGAGGCAATTCACAGGGTGGTTGCATGCTAGAGTGCAAGATGTTTCGATAAAATCAGATTTTGATTGATGATTGTTCGGTAGAAACTGATAAGGGACCCGATGCTCAACTATAAACAGCTCTATTACTTCTGGCACGTGGCGCGCAGCGGTAGTGTGACGCGGGCTGCCGAACAGTTGCACCTCACGCCGCAGACCGTCAGCGGTCAGGTGGCCGAGCTTGAGCTCTCCCTCGGGGTGGCGCTGTTCAACCGGGTGGGGCGGCGGCTTGCCCTGACCGCCGCCGGTCGCCAGGCGCTCGAGCAGGCTGGCGCCATCTTCTCGCTCGGCGCCGATCTCGAGCATACCCTGCGCCACGCCAGCCAGGAGCTGACCATGCAGGTGGGGATCGCCGACTCAGTCCCCCGCACCCTGGCGTTCGAGCTGCTGGCGCCCGCCATGGCGCTGGCCACCCCGCTGCGCCTGGTGTGCCATGAAGAGCGGGCGGAGCAGCTGTTCAGCGAGCTGGCCAGCCACAAGCTGGACATGGTGCTGATCGATCGCCCGCTTCCCCCCGACAGCGGGGTGCGTGGCTACAACCACGAGCTGGGACGCAGCCCCTTGGCGCTGTTTGCCAGCCCCGAGCTGGCCGCCCGGGCACGACAGGGCTTTCCCGCCTCCCTCGAGGGGCTGCCGCTGCTGATTCCGGGGGAGAAGTCGGCGACCCATGACAGCCTGCTGGCTTGGTATCGGCAGCAGGGCATTCATCCCCACCTGGTCGGCCAGTTCGATGATTCGACTCTGATGAAGTCGTTCGGCAAGGCGGGGATGGGGATCTTCCCGGCGCCGCTGGCCATGGCCGAGGAGATTGCGCGGCTCTATGGTGTCGAACGGATTGCAACCCTGACCGAAGTGACGCTCTCCTACTATCTGGTGTCGGCCGGTCGCCACCTCTCCCATCCCGGTGTGCAGGCGGTGATGGCAGGGGCGAAGCAGAGATTGGCGGCATTGGGTGGCAAGAAATAGAAATCTGGATGGCTATACATCCACCTCTGCTCTGCCTATAATCCCTGCGCTTTGGCGCATCATGCTTAATAGGGAATCCGGTGAAAATCCGGAGCTGGCGCGCAGCGGTAAGGGGGAACGAAGCGACATCAGGGCACTGCCATCGGGTGGGAAGCCGTCGCCGTAGGCCATCAGCCCCCCAGCCCGAAGACCTGCCAAAGTTCGTATTTCGGGCCGAGAGAAACCGGCCACGAAGTAGATGCTTACGCGAACTTAAGGATCTCTCATGTCCAAGAAATTATTGGCGGCTGCCCTGTTGCCAACGGCGGCCTTTGCCCAGCCACTGACCATCCCCGTCAACCCCACCATGGTGGTGACCGCCACCCGTGTCGCCCAACCTGCCTCCAGTGTGCTGGCTCCCGTCAACGTGGTGACCCGTGACGAGATTGACCGTCTGCAAGCCCAGACTGTGACCGATGTGGTCAAGACCCTGCCCGGCGTGGAAGTGGTGAGCAATGGTGGCCGTGGCCAGCTGAGCTCGCTGCGGGTGCGTGGCGGCACCTCTTCCCAGACCCTGGTGCTGGTGGACGGGGTGCGTAGCGCCTCTCTGACCGCCGGGATGACGGAGCTCAACAACCTGCCGCTCAATCAGGTGGAGCGCATCGAATATATCCGCGGCGCGCGTGCCACTATCTATGGTTCGGATGCCATCGGCGGGGTGATCAACATCATCACCCGTCCCGATCCCGCGACCAACAAGCACAAATTCAATGTCGGTGCCGGCTCCCACAAACAGCGCCAGGCCGCCTTCAGCAGCGCCAGCCAGATCGGTGAAGCTGGCCAGCTCAAGGTTGCCGGGGGCTTCGATGACGAGACCGGCTACAACGTCCACCCCATCGCAGGGGTGAACGATGGCGACAAGCACGGTCACCGGGGCTATAACGCCATGCTGGACTATCAGCATGCGCTGACCGGCAACTGGGATCTGTTCGGCACGACTCGCTGGTTCCGCAACATTGCCCAGTACGACCGATCGTCCGCCGCTTCTGCCTGGGGCCCGGCCTACCATCAGCGCAACGAAACCTGGACCGAGAACCAGAGCTACCAGCTGGGGGCCCGTTATCACGACGAGCGTTACCTGAGTGAACTGCGCGGTGCCTTCTCCAAACAGGATGCCTACGACTACCCGGACAGCAGCGGCCGCGATCAGGCCACTGACCGGCTCTATACCCGTCAGTACACCTTGAACTGGGTCAACAACGTCAAGCTGGACGAGAACTGGACCCTGGGTGGCGGCGCCGACTGGCAGCGCGACATGCTGGATGCCAGTTCCCGCTCCTCCGGCACCGCCTTCCCGAGCGATGCCAACGAGCGCGACAACACCGGGCTTTATGCTCTGGCCCAGTTTGACAACCAGACGTGGCAGGCCGAGCTGAGCGGTCGCAGTGACGACAACAAGCAGTTTGGTCGTCACAACACCTGGCAGACCGGGGCTGGTTGGCGCTTCGCGGAGGATTATCGCCTCAGTGCCCGTTACGGTACCGGCTTTCGCGCACCCTCCTTTAATGACCTCTACTACCCGAGCTCAGGCAACCCTGACTTGAAGCCGGAAGAGTCGAAGAGCCGCGAGCTGATGCTCGATGGCCAGACTGCCGGCGTCGAGTGGCGTGTGACCGGTTATCGCAACGACTTCGAGCAGATGATCCAGTGGGCACCCACTAATCCGAGTGATTCCAACAGCCTCTGGAGCCCTCAGAACGTTGGCAAGGCGCGGATCGAGGGTGTCGAGCTGGAAGGGGAATTTGGCACCGGCTGGCTGAGCCACCGGGTCTCTGCCGAGTACAAGGATCCCAAGGACAAGGTGACCGACAAACAGCTGCAGCTGATCTCCCGCAAGGGGGCCAAGTGGGTGACCCAGGCACAGTGGCAGCAGTTCGATGGCTCCCTGAGCTGGATCTATCAGGGCGAGCGCTATGGCGATGCGGCCAACACGACCCAGCTGGGGGGCTACAGTGTCTGGAACCTGGCAGTAGGTTATCAGGTCGCGCCTTCCTGGAAGGTCTCCGGCAAGATCAACAACCTGCTGGACAAGGAGTACCAGACTGCGGTGGGCTACCCGGCCGACGAGCGTGCCTATTACGTGACGGTCGACTACTCACTCTGATCCCGACCGTGATTGTATAAATGAGGGGCCCCGCCATTGGTGGGGCCTTTTCTATTGGCGGTGGGCGGGAGTATGATCGCCGACTTGCACCAAAGGGGAGTTCAAGTGGCCAATATTCTCGTGTTCGACTCCGGTATGGGTGGGCTGACCATCTACCGCGAGATCCGCCGCGCATTGCCGGCACACAACTATCTCTATTGCTTCGACAACGCCAACTTCCCTTATGGTGAGCTGAGCGAGCCTGCCCTGATTGCTGCCTGCACCCGACTGGTCACTACCATGGTGGCTCGTCATCATATCGATCTGGTGGTGATCGCCTGCAACACCGCCAGCACCATAGCGCTGCCTGCCCTGCGCGAGGCTCTGGCTATTCCCGTGGTAGGGGTGGTGCCTGCCATCAAGCCCGCGGCCGCGCTCACCCGCAACGGTTGCATCGGTCTGCTGGCGACACCGGGTACCGTCAGCCGTGAATACACCCACGAGCTCATCGCCCAGTTTGCGCCGGGCAAGCGGGTGCTGCTCAAGGGGGCGACCGAGCTGGTCATCGAGGCCGAACGCAAGCTGGCGGGTCTGCCGGTCAATATGGCGCTGTTGCGGGAGGTGCTGGCGGATTGGCTGGAAGGGGAAGAACACCCGGATACCCTGGTGTTGGGTTGTACCCATTTCCCGTTGCTGGATGAAGAGATACGGCAGTTGATGCCTGCGTGCCAACTGGTGGATTCCGGCAGTGCGGTTGCCAAACGGGTGGCTCACCTGTTGACTGGTTTGGTCACTACACCGACGCGGATGGAAGATGTCGGGGGGAGCGCCTATTGCACCCGGCTGGATGCCCAGACCCAGAAACTGACAGCCCCCTTGCAAGCTTGGGGGCTGTCATCTCTCGAAGAGGTCAGGTTCTAACAAACGATCGGTTGCCGATCAGGCGTCAACCTCGTTGCCTTCTCGTTCATCTTTATCCCGCTTGTCATTGGCTTCGCGCACCTTGAGAGTACGCTGCTGATACTCCTTGTCGTTGAGCGCGGCGATCGCCTTGGCGGCGTCCGCAGCAGGCATCTCTACGAAACCAAATCCCCGGCGCTTGCCGGTGGCCTTGTCCTTCATCAGACGAACTGAGATCACCTGGCCCTGTTCGGCAAACAGTTCACGCACGGCTATCTCATTGGCACGGTATGGCAGGTTGCCTACATATAAGGTGCAGGTCTCCTGATTGGAGGCCTGTTCAGTGGCGCCGGCGGGCGCACGGTTGTTGAGGAACAGCGGTACCACGAAACCGCCGATGGCCAGACCCACAGCAAAAATCACTTCGGCTTTCAAAGAAAATTGCAGTGCCTGGGCAACCAGATAACCAACCAGTGCCAACACCAGGGCAAGGATGGCTGCCTGCACATAAACGGGAAACTTGGATAAATTCATCTTTAAAGACCTTTTGTAAATGAAAGCAAAAAAGGTGCAACACTCTATTCACCTCCATGGTAACCAGCTTTCCAGCCGGGCGCTACCATGGACCATTCGGGACACATTATCCGTTCCAGTATGGCATCCCTTGCGGGAGGAAGACCCACTTAAATGATGATAAAAGGGGTCTGAAATCATTGGGTTGTGGATAACGTTGTATATATACACTGAGTAAGCTGTTTCTAATTGGATAATTTGAGATTTCCGTGACTTTCTTCAAAAAAAGCCTTGTCATCGCGACGCGCCTCCCTATAATGCGCCCTCACCAGCACGGCAGAACACGCCAACCTGATGAGCTCGCTTTCTCGTGAAGCCAGCGCCGAAAGAAAAGCGAAAACAAGCGCTTGACTTTCGAAGTGAGGAAGGTATTATACGCCACCTCAGCGCGACAAGCGCCACGCTCTTTAACAATTTGAATCAAGCAATCTGTGTGGGCACTCACAGCATCGAGCATCAAAAACAATTTTTGATTTTCAATGTCTGATGAAGTGACCAAAGCAACTTTTAAGTTGCAGCAGTTAATTCAGCAATTCATTGAGCCGC